>JBJMLT010000156.1:0-14547 GCA_045805165.1 Flavisolibacter sp. | reverse complement strand
TACGCCGATTATGAGCGTTTGAACTGGAATGCCACATGGCATCATTCCAGGAATATGATAAAAGGATATGTAGCTTACACCACTCCAGCCTTTACTGTAGGCGTTGAAGCCTTTACCAACCATGGGAAAAATGATGTAATAGGCATGAATGGTGCAATAAAGGATACAACTTCTGCCAATGCTATTGCCATTTCAACTTATGTAAAGGGAAGGATAACAAAAGACAAACTTGGCTTTTTTGCACGTGTAGACAGCTATAATCCGAACAGTAAATATGATAATACCCTGTATACTTCTTACAAAGGGATTACATCTACTTATGAGCCTAATAATAAAGAATTATTTATCACTGCGGGTCTTGATTTTACACCAGTAAAAAATGTTCATTTCATGCCTAACATATGGTATAACAGGTATACTTCTCAATTAGCCGGACAAACGGGAACTGCTCAAAGGGATTATGACCTGGTATACCGACTTACATTTTATTATGTATACAGATAATAAACCAGTTGTTAACTGCAAACTATAAAAAGAATATATGAATTTAAAAAAAGTAACACTTAATCAGCTAATCGCCATTTGTATTTCCATACTAACACTAAGTTTAACCTCTTGTGGTGGTTCAGAAAGTACATCATCCAGCGGAGGAGATAATGCCTTACTAGGCGCAGGAAGCACATTTGTGAATCCACTATTTTCAAAACTATTTTCTGTATATAACCAGTCAACCGGTTTGAAAGTAAATTATCAATCTATAGGTTCCGGTGGAGGCATTCTTCAACTTACGAACAAAACTGTTGATTTTGGAGATTCTGATGCTCCGTTGAACGATGAACAAACTCAGAAAACAGGCGCTCCCGTGCTTCATATTCCCATGTGTTCCGGAGCTGTTGTAATTTCTTATAATCTGCCTGAAGTAAAAGATACCATTAAATTAACTCCTGAAGTAATTGCGAATATTTTCCTTGGTAAAATTAAAACCTGGAACGATCCCGCTATAGCAGCTATCAATAAAGGGGTAAAATTCCCAACCAGTCCGATAGTCATTGCCCACCGTTCAGATGGAAGCGGAACTACTAATATTTTTACTACTTACCTATCTAAGGTGAGTGATGAGTGGAATACAAAAGTTGGTAAAGGTTCCTCTATCAACTGGCCAGCAGGATTAGGAGGAAAAGGTAATGAAGGTGTTGCCGGATTAGTGAAACAAACCCCTGGAGCCATAGGATATATTGAATTGGCTTTTGCTATTCAAAATAAAATGACTTATGCCAGTGTTCAGAACAAAAGCGGCAATTTTATAACACCAAGCGTAGCATCTACCAGTGCAGCAGGCAACATTCAATTGCCTCCGGATGCTAAAGTGTCTTTGACGAATACAGACGCAGCAGATGGCTATCCAATCAGTGGATTTACATGGGCCTTAATCTATAAAGAACAAAATTACAATAACCGTTCTCAGGACAGAGCAAACAAACTAGTGAAACTTTTGTGGTGGAATATTCATGAAGGACAGAAGTATTGCGAGCCTTTAAACTATGCTCCTTTATCGCCATCCGCAACAACGGTAGCAGAAAATATATTGAAATCGGCAACATACGACGGCAAACCTTTATTGCAATAGGTATAATATAATAGCTTTACCATTTTAATACTATCAATTACCCGCAGAGCACTGCGGGTAATTGTATGCTAATCCATATGGACATTGTAAAAAAAATATTCTCTTTAAGAAAAGTAAGAGCTGAAACCAGCTTTAGGCGTACACTATTGATCACATCTGTTCTTATGATCGTAATTGCCGCCGGTATTTTACTTACCCTTATAACAGGATCATTGCCATCTCTGAAGGCATTAGGTGTAAAATACTTATGGGGAAGAACGTGGGATCCGGTCCAAAATATTTATGGAGCGCTTCCATTTTTATTGGGAACACTTATAACTTCATTTCTAGCGTTGATCATATCCATTCCGTTTTCTTATGCGATAGCCATTTATTTAGGAGAATATAATACCCGAGGGTGGGTATCCGGATTTTTAAAAAATATTGTAGAACTGGTAGCGGCGGTACCTTCTGTTATATATGGTTTTTGGGCTTTAATTGTACTTGTTCCGATCGTGCGGAGCCTTGAAGCAAAATTTGGTATTGCACCCTACGGGATAGGAATATTTACGGCATCGATTGTATTGGCAATTATGATCATTCCTTACGCGGCCTCTCTAGGAAGGGAATTGATCCAGATGGTTCCATCCTCTTTAAAAGAAGGAGCTTATTCTTTAGGAGCGACACGCTATGAGGTACTTAAAAATGTTTCGATTCCTTATACGAAATCAGGGTTATTTGCGGGATTATTACTTTCTCTTGGAAGAGCGCTGGGAGAAACAATGGCAGTTACCATGGTGATAGGGAATACGAATGCTATACCAACAAGCATTTTTGCCCCTGGAAATACAATGGCGAGTGTTATTGCCAATGAATTTACTGAGGCGGACCGCACCGTATATCTTTCCGCATTGATTGAATTAGGTTTAGTTCTATTCCTTGTTACTGTTGTAATAAATATTATTGGTAAGGTTATTATTAAACGATTTACAAATGAATAGATTTAAAGGACTTGAATTACGGCTATTTAAGAACACGCTATTTAAAGTTGTAATTATATTATTTGCATTCTTAATAACGCTGCCTTTATTTGCCATTATTTTTTATGTTCTTAAAACCGGGCTGTCAAAAATCAGCTGGCATTTTTTGGTTAATACTCCAAAACCAGTGGGAGAATTAGGAGGCGGAATCGCTAATGCATTACTCGGCAGCATAATGATAGTTTTTGTAGCAACGGTGATTGCAGTACCCATTGGAATTCTATGTGGAATTTATTTAAGTGAAAATCCGAAAAACAGAATCGCTTATTATAGCCAGCTGGCTGTAGATGTACTGCAAGGAACTCCATCCATTGTAATTGGCATAGTTATCTATTTCTGGATCGTTAAGCCAAGCGGAAGTTTTTCTGCTATCTCTGGCAGTGTAGCACTTGCCATAATGATGTTGCCAATCATTATAAGATCGACAGAAGAGACATTAAAACTTTTACCATCAACCCTAATGGAGGCGGGCCTTGCTTTAGGACTTCCCTACCAGAGAGTGATACTGAAAATAATTATACCGTGCGGCTTTAGCGGGATCTTATCCGGCGTGATGCTTGCAGTGGCAAGAATTGCCGGCGAGACTGCGCCTTTGCTTTTTACTGCATTTGGTAATCCATATATAAATGGGAATTTGCTGAAACCAATGCAAAGCCTTCCATTATTGATTTTCAACTATGCAACAAGTCCGTATGATGACTGGCATGACCTGGCATGGGGAGCTTCTACTATATTACTGATGTGGGTACTCGCATTAAACATTACTACAAAGCTGATAACGAATAAATGGAAAATACAATTATAAGGAGTGAAAATTTTAATGCTTATTTTGGAACTAACCATGTTGTGAAGAATGTAAATATGAGCATTCCAAAAAATAAGGTTGTTTCTGTAATGGGACCCTCAGGTTGCGGTAAAACCACCTTTCTGAGGGGTATCAACAGGATGCATGAATTAATTGCGGGAGCCACCACTGAAGGAAAAATATTTCTTCACACAGACGATGTTTATGAAATGAACGCTATTCTTGTTCGATTAAGGATAGGGATGGTTTTTCAACGGCCTAATCCTTTTCCGAATTTAAGCATTTATGACAATGTGATCGCCGGCTATAAACTGAATGGAATGAAATTATCGAAAAAAGAAAAAGATGAAATCGTTGAGAAATCTTTATCTAAATCAGCCTTATGGAATGAAGTAAAAGATAACCTGCACAAAAAGGGAACATTTCTATCGGGAGGACAACAACAAAGACTATGTATTGCAAGGGCAATTGCAATGGAGCCGGAAGTTCTGTTACTGGATGAACCTACATCTGCCCTTGACCCTATTTCAACGGCCAGCATTGAGCAATTATTATATGAACTAAAAAGCAATTACACTATTGTAATTGTTACGCACAATATGCAACAGGCCGGAAGGGTAAGCGATAAGACAGCGTTTTTTTATTTGGGGGAGTTGGTAGAATATGATGATACAAGGGAAATGTTTACGAATCCAAAGGACAGCAGAACCCAAAATTATATTACTGGCAGATTTAGCTAATAATTACCATATTGAATTTAAAAAACGGAGTATGACAAAATTAGATGCCGAATTAAGCACAATAAAAGAAGAAGCGATAGAAATGTGGACGCTTGTTCAATCGCAACTTCAGAAAGGATTATCGTCCCTTATCAACTTTGATAAAGACCTTGCCAGAGAGGTAATAATGATAGAAAGAAGGGTGAATGGAGCGGAGCTAAAGATTGACCGTGACTGTGAAGATATATTCGCGATATATTCTCCGGTAGCTGTGGACCTTCGATTTTTACTGGCAGTATTGAAAATAAATACGAACCTGGAAAGAATGGGAGATATAGCGGAGGGGATTGCGAAAATGATCATGGATACGAAAGAGCCTTTCAAAAAAGATCTTTTGAAATCAACACAGGTGATAGAGATGTATCATGAATCTTTACAGATAGTTAATGAAATACTTATAGCATTCGAAAAAGAGGACAGTGCCATGGCAAGAGGAATCTTTAAAAGAGATGAATTCCTGGACCATGTTAACAGGAAGGCCAATGATCTAATTACAGATTATTTAAAAGAACATCCGGAAGATATTGATCAGGCCCTTACCGTTTTATCTATGATCCGGCGATTGGAAAGAGTTGGAGATCAAGCGGAAAACATAGCAGAAGAGATTATTTTTTACATTGAAGCAAAAGTTATAAAACACATTAACAGAAAGGAAAAGTAGCAAATCAGCTTAAGTTCAAATGCTTATTGAATCCCCTTAGTTTTAATTATAAAGGGAGCCGCTTAACAATTACTTAATATTTACTTAATATTTAATTAATAACAGACCTCCACCTGACTGGCTTGTTTGATCTAATTTGCTCACATCAATAAATTTTAATCCCCACTTTATTGGGATTGATTTTTGGATTATTGAAAGCAACACGATGAGTTAAAAGCCATCGATATTTTATTAAAGCCTATTTATGAGATATAAAGAATCTATCCGTAAGGAAGTGATTGAAATGTGGGAACTTATACATTCGCAACTTACGAAGTCACTTTCAGCAATAGTGCTTTTCGATAAAGATCTTGCGCGAGAAGTAATATTAATAGAAGAAAGAGTGAACAGCTCTGAATTAATGATTGATAGTGATTGCGAAAACTTTATAGCTCTTAAATCATTTTCACAAACTGACCTTCCATTCATAATGATCGTTTTAAAAACGAATATGTTGCTGGAAAGGATAGGAGATGCTGCAGTTCATATTGCAAACGAAATCATTCATACCAAAAAACCCTATAATACCAGGCTTTTGGAAAGCACCCATCTAACAGAATTGTTTAGAATGGTGATTAAAATTTTCGACCTTTCGCTTTCCAGTTTTGAAAATGAAGATAGTTCTTCAGGTGAGATCGTTTTCAGACGGGCTGAAGCGTTTCAAGAAATAAATTCAACTTCTCACCCTACTCTTAAAAACTTTATAAAGAATAACCCTGACCAATTAGATCAGGCTCTACCTATCTTTTCCATTATTAAAAATCTCGAAAGGGTAGTAGATCAAATTAAGGATCTGACGAAAGAAGTTATTAATTATAGTGATGCTAAAGTAGCCTGAGCCTGATTTTTTAATCGCAACTGGTCCCGTTATTATCAAATTTTACTCTTAAATGGAAATAATGATGGAAATTTATTCCTAAATGAAACAAGTTATGAAGAGTAAAAAATATAAGCATGCTGATGATATTATTGAAGAATACATAAGGTTATCTGACGAGCAGGTTGAAATTCCATTAATGATAGATAAGGCTCGTAAAAAGCATGATGCGTTATTAGCAGGCCTAAATGGAGGAATTGTGAAGCAGGGAGCAGCAGAAGATGCTTTCAAGATATTTATGCAGATAAAAAAATGCGAAGAAAGACGAAATGAAGTAAATAACGAGTTTATGGAGGTAGAACGTTTTTTTAAAGAGTTTTTGGAATCATTAAATGGCAAACAACTGGCATATGAGAAAAAAGATGATACAGAGAAAATGAAAATCACTTACATGTTCTGGCTGGAAAATGGAAGCATAAGAAAAAACAGATGACATCAAATGAAGCTTTTTATACTGCTAACCTGCTCACCTAATTGACATTATGGCTTTAAAGCTATAATTTTCGCAATAAACCGTTCCTTGGTCAGGATTGCTATTATATTACTAGTCAATTTATTATGCTCTAAAGTTTATTCACAATATTATCTAAGGGGCGAAGTAACAGACGATCATGGGAACAAACTGCAAAATGTAACAATAATTGTAAGAACTACACAGCAAGTATTTAGAACCGGAACTTATGGGGATTTTGGAATTATATCAAATAATTCAAAAGACACTCTAAGCTTTAGCCTGGATGGCTTTTTTACAGTAAGCAAACCAGTGGATGCGAAGGAATATGTAATAGTTGTTTTAAAAACAAAGCCTTCCTCAGAAAACCTAAAGAAAAATCATCTCGCCACTTTCATTAAAGATTTTCATGAAAGCAATGAAGACCTGAGATCCACTGGGGAATCTTATAGTACACTGGTAGAAAATCAATTTATAAAAACAGATAAAACATCCTCTGCCACTTTTGCTCCAAATACAAATAAGGCATCTTATAGCAACATACGCAGGTTCCTGAATATGAAAGGAACCGTACCGCCAGATGCAGTACGAATTGAAGAGATGCTTAATTATTTCAATTTTCATTATACGGAGCCTAAAGGAAATAATGTATTTAATTGTTCTTCTTATATATCTTCCTGTCCATGGAACAGGAAAACTGAATTACTTTATCTTACTATATGTGCCAGGAAAATAGATATGGCGAATGTGCCACCCTCTAACCTGGTATTTTTGATCGATGTGTCCGGATCTATGGATCTTCCCAATAAGCTGCCTTTATTAAAATCGGGATTGCGTTTATTGATCAATAATCTAAGGGACATAGATACAGTATCTCTTATCACCTATGGGGCCCAGGTCAGCCTGATCCTGGATGGCGTTTCGGGAAAAGAAAAGAAAAAGATGCTTGATGCCATTGAGGATATGCAGCCTGCAGGTTCAACACCCGGAGAAGCAGGAATTCGCCTGGCTTATAAGATTGCACAGAACAGAATACTAAAAGATGGAAATAACAGAATCATTCTTGCCACTGATGGTGATTTTAATGTTGGATATACCCAGGAAAAGGACCTGGAGGAGCTTATAGATGAACAAAAGCAGTCGGGTATTTATTTAAGTTGTCTTGGAGTTGGAATGGGGAATTATAAAGATTCCAAACTATCCATTTTAGCTCAAAAAGGGCATGGGAATTTTTCCTATATAGATAATGAACAGGAAGCCGAAAAAGTATTTGTTACAGAATGGGCGCAGACCTTGCTGGCAATTGCAGACCATGTTTCCATTACAGCTTCTTTTGATCCATCCGTTATAAAATCATACCGCCTTATTGGCTTTGAGAATAAAAAAACAGCGCTGAAAGATACTACCAGCAAAATGGAAGGAGGTGAAATTGCATCGGGTCAATCCTTGTTAGCCCTGTTTGAATTAGTACCAAATGATGATTCCATGCGATCATCATTTGAGATAGCAGATATAAAAATAACCTATCGTCTGCCCCATCAAAATACTATTGATACAATTCATTACTCATGTCCGGGCAAAGTAGAGCTGTTTGATAAAGCCGATACTATTTACAGGCAGGCTGCGTGTGTTGCTATGTTTGGAATGAAGCTTCGTCAATCCAAATATGCTTCCTCAATCAACTGGAAAACAATTGAAGCAATTGCGCATTCATCATTTAGTACTGATACGCCGCTGGGGAATGAATACCTTATTCTTGTTACCAAAGCAAAAGAAATATACAAGCATAGGAGAAGGAGATGGTGGTAAATCTCTGATCGCTGATGTGAAGATCTCTGATTTATGAAGGTTGGGCTGGTTTATTTTATGCGTTTTGGATGGATGCTGAGGATTATTCTGGGGAAGGTTTTTTTAAACGTTGCAGATTTAGCTCGGTCATACTATTTTAATGGTTTTATTGAATGCTTCGCATTATTTCCGATGGTTGAAATGGAAGGGGGGGGGTAAATTAGAAAAGTTAACCAGACAAATTTATATTCAAACTTAAAATTCTATAGCCAGGTTACATAAGAGAAAATCAGAGATCGTTACATCAGCGATCAGCGATAAATAATAATCTGCAATTGAATGAAATTGTAAATATCACAGCCATTCATGGAATTTTTTAATAAACCAATTCTTTACTACCTGTGTTAATAAAGAATACGAAAGAAGGATGGCAATTAACCAGACAAAATAGTTACCAGGTAATGGCTGAAGCTTTAAAGCGGCAGCAAATGGTGAAAATGGTATATAGATGCCAATAGCCATTATTAATGTAGTAAGTGCAAGTACGGGAGCAGAGGCCCAGCTTTGAATGAAAGGAATTTTGCGGGTGCGTATCATATGAACGATCAACGTTTGAGATAATAATCCTTCAATAAACCAGCCTGATTGAAACAAGCTTTGGTGTTCAGGCGAATTAGCTTTAAAAACAAAGTACATAATTGCAAAAGTGGCATAGTCGAAAATGGAGCTTATGGGTCCTATAAAAAACATAAATCTTGAAATGCCACCTGATTCCCACTTTCTGGGTCTTTCTATATATTCTTTATCCATCAGGTCCCAGGGAATAGATATCTGGGAAATATCGTAAAGAAGGTTTTGTATAAGTATCTGAACTGGAAGCATTGGAAGAAAAGGAAGAATAAAACTAGCGCCAAGCATGCTGAACATATTTCCAAAATTGCTGCTTGCAGTCATCTTTATATACTTAATGATATTGCCAAAAGTTCTTCTGCCATATATTACTCCCTTTCTTAAAACCATAAGATCTTTTTCCAATAAAATAATATCTGCGCTTTCCTTCGCAATGTCGACTGCAGTATCTACAGACACGCCAACATCAGCATCTCTTAAAGCGGCAGCATCATTAATCCCATCACCCATAAAACCAACGGTGTGTCCTTTTGCCTGAAGAACTTTTACAACTCTGCTTTTTTGTACGGGACTAAGCTTTGCGAAAATGTTTATATCATCTATGCGTTTGGTAAGCTCCACATCAGTAATTGTTTCCAGTTCATTACCCATCATGATGTTATTGATTGGAATGCCTACATCATGACAGATCTTTTTAGTTACAATTTCATTGTCACCGGTTAGCACTTTAATAGTAACGCCTAATTTGTGAAGCGCTTCAATAGAGGGCCTGGCGGAAGGCTTTGCAGGATCAAGGAATCCAATGAAACCGGTAAGTATAAGATTATTTTCGTCTGCTACTGTATAGGTTAATGGGCGCTCTTCATATTCCTTTACAGCTACAAGTAATACGCGAAGACCTTCTTCATTCAATTTTCTTGAACGGGTTAAGATGATCTTCCTCATTTGGTCATCCATTGGAACTATACTATCTGAAGCTATTTGTAATTTGTAATCTTCGCCGGGTTCAATCGCATAAGAGCACAGGTCAAGTATTTCCTCAACCGCTCCTTTACATATCAATAAGTGCTTATGATTTTTTTCTTCCAGGATCACAGACATTCTTCTTCGCTGAAAATCGAAGGGTATTTCATCTACTTTTCTAAATGATTCTTCTACTTTTAAGGATTCATTTAATTCCACATGTTCGAGTACGGCAAGATCCAACAGACTTTTTAAACCAGTTTGGTAATAACTATTCAGGAAGGCCCATTTGAGAACTTCATCATCTTCTTCTCCCAACACATTAAGATGCCTTTCAAGAACAATCTTATCCAAAGTAAGTGTCCCAGTCTTATCAGTACACAATACATCCATTGCACCAATATTTTGAATGGCGTTAAGTCTTTTTACAATAACCTTTCGCTTACTCATATTTACAGCACCTTTTGCCAGGTTGGCTGTAACTATCATTGGAAGCATTTCAGGAGTAAGTCCTACAGCAATAGCAATAGCGAACAGGAGTGCCTGTAGCCAATCGCCTTTGGAAAGACCATTGATAATGAAAACCAGAGGCACCATTACCAACATGAAACGGATCAACAACCAGCTTACGCTATTCACTCCTTTATCAAAGCTTGTCTCTGCGCGCTTTCCACTTAATGATCTGCTAATGGAGCCCAGGTAAGTTTTATCTCCTGTATTTATAATAATAGCCAATGCAGTTCCGCTGACAACATTGGTACCCATAAAGCACAGGTTTTCCATTTCCAGTGATGACCTTCCTTTTGTATTTTTAATTGCATCTTCTTTTTTCTCAACAGGAAGCGATTCGCCGGTAAGGATGGATTGACTGACAAAAAGGTCTTTACACTGTAGTATTCGACAATCGCCCGGGATCATATCACCGGCAGAAAGAAATATAATATCTCCAGGAACGAGTTCCTTGATATCCGTTTCCTGCCTGCCTGTTTCTTTTCTGAACACCGTTGCGGTAGTCTTAACCATTTTCTTTAACTGCTCTGCTGCTTTATTACTACGGAATTCCTGAAAGAAACGCAGGAAGGAACTAAGAAAGATCATTGCCCCAACTACAAAAACGGTTTTATAATCTCTATCTCCCGGATGGGCGAGCAATACGTCTGTAACCAGGGATACAATGGCGATAGCGATCAATACTCCAATAAAAGGATTTATAAAAGCTTCAAGCAATTGTTTGTACCAGGCAGGAGCTTTTTCATGTGATATCTCATTAAGTCCGTATTCTTTCCTACGGTCCTCTGCCTGTTCTGTATCAAGTCCTGAATCGGAAGATCCGAGTATTTCAAAGCATGTTGCTTTATCAGCAGAAGCTATATTTTTAAGTCTGCCAGCAGGATCACCATTATTAGTTTGAATGGTTTGTGTAAAAGGAAGCTTTTGTGTGCTGTGTTTTACTGTTTTGATCATGTCTCCCCTTTTTTGATACTTAATTCGCTCTTGTTTGCCCACAGCCTGGGAATGCAGCAAGAGCCTTCCTGGGGAGTGGAGGTTAACTATTTAATAGGTTACTCGAATGATAGTCCATATATGTATTAATAATATGTCCGGAAAGGACGCCTGCAAAAGTAAAACATATATACAGAAGAATCAACTTACTAAAGTATTTCAGGATGTTAAGCTTTTAAATTAAAAAGAATTTTTTTATCAGAACAATTAATCGTAATATTGCGATTGATATGGGAATTACAAAATCGCACGAATTCACTACAAAGGAAAACAAGCTGGCAAAATATGCCAAGGCTTTAGCTCATCCAGCAAGGATCGCCATATTACAATTCCTTGCCAGAAAGCAATCGTGCATGTGTGGGGATATTGTTGAAGAACTTCCCTTATCTCAAAGTACAGTTTCACAACATTTAAAAGAATTGAAAGATGCGGGGCTAATAACGGGCTCTATTGATGGCGCCAAAGTTTGTTATTGCATTGATGAAAGGGAATGGAAAGCAGCTCAGGCAGGATTGAATCAACTATTTCAAAGTCTGAAAGGCGGAGGTAACTGCTGCTAGTTTTTTTTGCTCATATCCATCGGCATATTACGATAAAATTAAATTATATGAAGGAACATGAAGATCTAAAACAAATTGTAAGAAACAAATATTCTGAGATCGCTTTACAGGATAAGACAATGAACGAATCTTCCTGCTGCGGATCAGGCTGTTGTACTACTGAGGCATATACTATTATGGCTGAAGATTATTCACAATTAGAAGGATATAATCCGGATGCGGATCTAAGCTTAGGATGTGGCTTGCCAACCAGCTTCGCCAAAATAAAAAAGGGAGATGTGGTTATTGACCTGGGAAGCGGGGCAGGTAATGATGTTTTTATTGCAAGGCATGAAACTGGTGAGACCGGAAAAGTAATAGGAATAGATTTTACTCCAGCGATGATAGATAAAGCGAGAGCGAATGCTGAAGCAAGAGGATTAGTAAATGTAGAGTTCAGGCAGGGAGATATAGAAAAAATGCCGGTTGCTTCCAATATAGCTGACGTAATTGTTAGTAATTGTGTGTTGAACCTGGTTCCGGATAAAGGAGAAGTATTTAAAGAAATATACAGGGTATTAAAGCCAGGTGGTCATTTTTCCATCTCAGATATTGTATTGGAAGGGGAGTTGCCAAATAATTTAAAAGAAGCTGCTGAAATGTATGCAGGGTGCGTAGCTGGTGCCATTGAAAAGAAGCATTATTTAGAAATAATAAAAAATAACGGGTTCATCGAAATAATAATTCAAAAGGAGAAGGCAATTGTAATTCCGGATGATATTTTATTTAATTATTTAAATAATGATCAGATAAGGGAATTTAAACTATCCAATTCACTAATTAAAAGTATAACTGTATATGCTGAAAAGCCATTGGAAGAGAAAAAGAATTGCTGCGGACCAGAATGTTGTAAATAATAACCTATTAATTAAAAAATAAAACTATAAATTATGAATAACAATCAAATAAAATCAAATTATTGTTCTAAAGAATTTAATGTGGATGGGTAACAAATTATAAATACATATCAATGCTCAGATAAGAAATTTAATGCTTCTGATTTATGGCAGATCCAAAAAAATAAAAAACAATTTTCTTTTGGTCATGCTATTAATAGTATTGTATAATAAAAAAATCCTTTGCATTAAATGAAGGGTACGAATGAAAGATGAAATTGAAATTATAACAGCTTCAAATGATCACAGACCCCAAATTATATCCTTATTAAAGGAAGAAAAGCTTCCTTTTGTAGATATATTCTCGGGGCCTGATCATTTTTTCGTGGCCGTCATTGATACTATTGTAATTGCAGCTATTGGCCTTGAACAATATGATCAATATGGATTATTACGGTCACTTGTAGTAAAGGATGCGTATAGAAATAGAAGAATTGCAAATAAGTTGATCAATGAACTTATTAAGAAAGCAAAAAACATTGGCATTCAGGGATTATACCTTCTTACTGAGACAGCCGCGGACTACTTCAAAAGAAAAGGATTTGAAATTATTAAAAGATCGGAAGTGCCTGAAGCACTACTTAATGCTTCTGAGTTTAAATTTGCATGTCCGAAATCAGCTATTGTAATGACTAAACAAACAGAAATTAATTTATGAAAAATTGGGTTGCGGAATTCATTGGGACTTTTGCACTGGTATTTTGTGGTACAGGAGCGGTTATAATAGATCAACAAACTAATGGAGGAGTAACACATGTAGGCGTTGCCATAACATTTGGGCTTATAATTATGACTATGATCTACGCTTTAGGAAATATTTCCGGAGCTCATATTAATCCTGCGGTTACCATTGCTTTTACATTATCAGGGAGATTCAGCGTGAAAAATATGATCCCCTATATAATCAGTCAGATCCTCGGAGCTTTATTAGCCAGCCTGATACTTAAATTTCTATTTCCTGGCAGTGAAGATTTAGGAACGACTGTTCCAGCAGGCTCAGATATTCAATCATTCGTACTTGAATTCTTTCTTACTTTCTTTTTAATGCTTGTTATTATTAATGTTGCTTTGGGAAGTAAAGAGCAGGGAATGTTTGCAGGCATTGCCATTGGCGGAGTTATAATGCTAGAGGCCATGTTTGCAGGTCCAATAACCGGAGCCAGTATGAATCCCGCACGTTCTTTGGCGCCAGCCCTGGTGTCCGGACATATACAACATTTATGGGTTTATTTACTAGCACCAATATTAGGAGCTTCAACAGCCATACCTATCTGGAAATATTTAAATGCTAAAAAGCATGAAGAAGATCTTAGTGCTGTGCACCGGAAATAGTTGTCGAAGTCAAATAGCGGAAGGGTATCTGCAGAAGTTTGCAGGCAACAAGGCAAAAGTATACAGTGCAGGAGTAGAAACACACGGAGTTAATCCCAAAGCTGTTTCTATAATGAAAGAAGATGGAATAGATATTTCCAA
This sequence comes from Flavisolibacter sp., assembly GCA_045805165.1. Lineage (GTDB taxonomy): Bacteria > Bacteroidota > Bacteroidia > Chitinophagales > Chitinophagaceae > Flavisolibacter. The sequence goes on along the minus strand of JBJMLT010000156.1, from coordinate 437 downwards.
TCATACTTCAAATAATATTAATGAATACAGGGATATTGATTTTGACTTTGTAATTACAGTTTGTGATAATGCAAGAGAGAGATGTCCCTATTTTCCTTCAAGAGCTAAAAAGTTTCATCAAGATTTTCCGGATCCAGCCAGTGCTACGGGAACTGAGAAAGAAGTTATGGACCAGTTTCGAAAAGTGAGAGATCAGATAAAGGAGTATTCGATAAAGTTTATTAAAGAAAATCTTAATTAATCAGGCGAAGCATTTAATAAACTTCTTTATTATAAATTGTTTAAGACTGCATTCGTAAGCCTATAATACTTTTTTCTACGTCTTTTAATGGAGATGACCGGGGTATATTTCCTCCGTATATATACCATTGTATAGCATTGCTCAATGTTTTAATTTGCAAGCTTCCCCACCGATATCCGAACCCTGGATTTAACTC
>JBJMLT010000155.1:0-3739 GCA_045805165.1 Flavisolibacter sp. | reverse complement strand
TTGCTGCTTTCCGCCCTATATAATAATTTATTTCTTTGGAAATCAATTTTTTCTAAATTATTATAATCAGATACCAGAAGCATTTTTAATGGCCATTTTTATTGCAATTTCCTGGAAGTAGATAGCAAAGGCAATTCCTGGATATCAAATTGAAAAAGAGAGTAATAAGATAGTATAAATTATATAAAGAGCTTATTACATAATTATCTATAGTAAATGTAGAAACTTTATGATGAGTATATACCGTGAAATCACGGATACATTGTGTTTTTTAACGGAGTTGAAATGTTGCCGTTAAATGACAACACTAAATAAAAAATTTAAAACTGTATTTTATTCAGTAAAAAAGAGTTAACTTATGAAAAGGTAATATTTACTCAAATCATTTTATAATGAAACGAATAAAATATAACCAGAAGCCTCCGCCTTTTTACACTGAATTAAGATCCCGGATATATAGCTATTTGAGAGAAAATTCACTAACCAGGTATGCTGACTGGCGCATGAACTTAAAAACCATCGTTACACTAACAATATGGTTTTCTTTATATGGTCTTATTATTTCTAATTGGTTTAAATCGTACGACCTTATTTTATTCCAGGTCGCATTTCATTGGCTAAGTTTTACAATATGGCTAGGTATAGCTCACGATGCCATACATAATGCTTATACGAAAAATAAATTCCTGAATAAGTTTTTGTTATTTTCCGGAGATCTTGTAGGCGTTAGTTCCTACATTATGGAGTTCAATCATGTCCGTGCACACCATAGCGCAGTAAATGTTCCCATGCACGATGTTTCTATTGATGACTATGCCTTATTTCGTTTTCATCCGGATAAGCCATTGAGGTGGTATCACAGATGGCAACATATTTATATTAATTTCTTTTATTGTATTCCTACTCTTTTCAAACTTCTCATATTTGATTATTTCACTTTAATGCGTAAGTATATTGGTGCCGTTAAAGTGAAAAAGCACAATTTACTTTCTATATTTTACCTGACGCTGATTAAAGTAGGCGTTATCTATTTTACGCTGATACTTCCATTAACCATCCTGGATGCACCCAGGTCAATTATTATTACTGGCTTTATTCTTGGACATCTTATTGCCGGAATGACACTAAGCCTTGTTTTTCAAATCACTCACTTATGCGACTTCAGTAAATTCAATTCCGCAGACAGTGAAAATGGAAGCCTGGAAAATTCCTTTGCCATTCATGTAATTGAAAATACTTCAACTTTCGCCCCTGATAATTTATTTATTACTTATTTCTCTGGTGGATTGAACCATCATACGATTCATCATCTGTTTCCTGAAATTTGCCAGATCCATTTTCCGGCACTCACTAAAATATTGCAACAAACCGCAAAGGAATATGGTATTCCTTTTAAAATTTATCCTACTTTCTTGTCGGCAATAAGATCTCATTATTCTCTTCTTAAAAAATTAGGAAGAGATGAAGAATACCATCCTATACCTTTTACTGAATATGAATTATCCTATTAATATTACCCGTAGTATTAACTGCAGCAATCCTTTTTGCGGATAAAAATTGATTTGAAGATCTTTATCAGAAAATTGGTAAATCTTTTTACCCCACTTATATGTTCTATTGCTTCACTCATGTGTTTGTAAAAGTACAACATTACCTATCTTCAAATAGTATAATCATTCTTGCAAATGTCAACGAAAAGTAAAATAGCATTAATAACCGGAGGCAGCAGAGGCCTTGGTAAAAGCATGGCAATTCACCTGGCGAAAGAAAGTGTCGATATTATTCTTACTTACAATTCCCAAAAGGATCTGGCAGATCAGGTAGTAAAAGAAATAGAAGCAATGGGAAGGAAAGCATCTTCTTTACAATTTGATTCTTCAGACTTTTCTTCAGTGAATACGCTGGTTCAGCAAGTGAAAGGGATATTGGCTAAATGGGAAGCTCCATCATTCGATTTTTTAATAAATAATGCTGGCATAGGAGCTACTATTCCTTTTGCTGAAGTGAAGGAAAATGATTTTGATAAATTCATGAACATTCATTTTAAGTCCGTGTATTTTCTTACTCAGCGTGTTTTACCTATAATAAGCGATGGTGGCAGGATCATTAATATTTCTACAGGTACCACACGGTTTTGTGTTCCTGGCTACTCTGTTTATGCTTCCATGAAAGGGGCTATAGAAGTATTTACAAGATACCTGGCAAAGGATCTCGGTCCCAGAGGCATAACTGTAAATGTAGTTGCGCCCGGACCAATAGAAACCGATTTTAATAATGCGGCCATACGCAACAATCCGGAAAGGAAAAAGATGATGGCGGCTCAGACAGCTTTGGGTAGAGTAGGAGAGGCAGACGATATTGGTGGAATAATAGCATTATTATGTTCTGACAAAAGCCAATGGCTCACCGGTCAGCGAATAGAAGTTACCGGCGGCATTAATTTATAAAGGGGAAAAAGTATTCAATGATTAGAGTAGAAAAGTGTTGATGAAATATGGCATATCTGGTGAGAAACCTAATTATGCAGGGATGTAGATAGATATGCTATATTTAGGGGTTAGCATTTTAATGTTAATGGATAGGTGTGAAATGGGTATCTGAAGGGTTATAGTTGGAGGATTAATGAATGTGTAATAGGTAATAGTTAAATAATGAACGCTTTTAATCGGGAATGTGAACGCTTTTAATCGGGAATCGGGAATTGGGAATTGGGAATTGGGAATTGGGAATTGGGAGAAAGCTGCTAGCTGCAAGATCGTGAAAATAATAATAGCTTAAATTAACGTTTGATAATACCTAAGTACCACTCTTTTGTCTCTTTCTCCTCTTTCATCTCTTAGCATTAAAAAACCCGGACCTTAAACACTTTTAGGTTTTGACTTTTAACTTTTGACTTATTCTCCATTTACTTTATTCACTATTCACGATTCAAAAAATCATCGTAACTTTAAAATACTAAACTAATGGTGATGAATCAGCACACTGTTTCAAGGATCGCCATCTTCATTTTAGCTATCGTAATGATAGTCTTCGGAATCCAGCATTTTCTTTACCCGTACGACCTTCTTGTTAAAGTACCTACTTTTCTTCCGGGAGGTATTATCTGGGTTTATTTCGTTGGAACGGCTTTTATTCTCGCAGCACTTTCGTTTATGACTAACCGGTATGTAAAGACCTCTGCTTATTTACTGGCATTATTGCTTTTTACATTTGTGCTCACAATTCACTTACCTAATTATCTGAATACCGCTGACCGTGAGTACGAACGCATGTCTTTGACCAATTTACTCAAAGATTCTGCTCTGGCAGCTTTTGCTTTGTACATTGCAAGCAATGCAAGGCATCAGCATATTCTGGAAGATGTGGGAGAAAAAGAAGAAAAAAAGTTGGAACAGGAACATGAACCTGCGCTGGAGTAACAGTTGACCTATTTTATTTAAGCTTGTAGCTAATAGCTAATAGCTATGAGCTGCTAGCTACTAGCTACAAGTACGGTCAACGACCACGGTCTCTCTCCCTCCTTGTCAACTTGTCAACCTGTCAACTTTCATCTAGTCCCTATCATGATCATGATGATCCCTATCATGATCTCCTTTGTCATGATCATCTTTGTCATGACCTTTCTTCTTTCCGTGATGATTATGATCATCGTCATCTCCATCTCCACCTTTTCCTCCTCCAGGTGTGCCGCCAATGGTACAAGCCTGTATGCAATAATTTATATAAGAGCTATTGGGGT
>JBJMLT010000154.1:0-6988 GCA_045805165.1 Flavisolibacter sp. | reverse complement strand
TAAATATGCAACGGAAACCTCATCGCGTGTTCCTCTTTCCGACTGGCACGAAACAACAGATGGTACACAGGTTGGCTTCCAGGCCCGCTCCGTTGTAGGCGGCTACTTCATTAAATTACTCTATCACAAATTGAACAAAAATTAGCTAATTAGCTAACCAGCTAATTAGCTAATTAAATTACTGTCCCATTCCCTCAGTCGCTCCGCCCATTCCATTGCTATTCATATTCTTTCTTTTGAATAATGACATATCCATTTTACCGAAACGGAAACTGAATGTTAAGCGAATATTCTGAGGATTATTAAGTCTGCTGTAATCCTGAATAAATACCAGGCTTTCAGAATGCTGGTTTTGAATTCTTGTTCTGAAAATGTCGCTGAAGCTTAAAGTAAGAGCTCCGGCATTATTTTTCAGGAATGTTTTCTTTATTGCTCCATCAACTGTATAGAATGATCTGATATATCCCTGGGAAGCGCTTTGAGACTGTTGTGGAGGCCCAAAACCTTGCTGACCCTGGCTTATAGGAAGATTAGTTTTTGACTGATAATTTCCTGATAGCTGAACTGTGAAATTCTTAGGCAGCTTAAAATTGTTATTGATCTTGCCAAACCAGCTCCATAACGCGCTTTGTTGAGGGGCATCTTTTACATTGGCAATATTGATTTGAGAATTATATACATTCACATTCGAAGTAACATCCCACCATTTGTTTATATAATTGATCGATGTTAATTCACCACCATATGAATAACTTGAATTGGCATTTACATAAGTTAATATCAAACCTCCGGTTATTGGATCTACTTCATTGGTTAGGAACGGCGTGATCAGATTCGTACTGTGTTTATAATAAATAGAAGCAAGTATGTTATTGTTTCCTTTAAAGCTTTTGCTATACGAAGCTTCCAGTGAATTGGTAAATTCTGGCACCAGGTCAGGATTACCCCTTGTAACATTCAGCTTGTTTGTTCTGTCGGTATAAGGGATCATATTAAAGAAGCTTGGCCTGTTAATTCTTCTTGTATAGCTAATTTGTATTTCTTGCTTATTGGCTAATTTTTGACTTAGAAATACGGATGGAAAAAGACTAATTGGATAGCTGTGATGGTAAATAGTATCAGAAGTGAATACATTTCCATTGTTATCTGAGCTTTCAGCTCTTAATCCAAGCTTATAACCAAAATCTTTTATAGCGCTGGTTACAGATACATAGCCGGCATATACGTGATCTGTATTTTTATAGTTCGTTGCGGCTGAAGAAATTTCTTTAAAATTGAATGAATCTATGGGTTGTAAAAATGTACTATTATTATTTACAAAATCCCTGATCTGAGCTCTTAATCCTGCCTCCAGTTTAGTTTTAGCAGTAATAGGGTTTACATAATCTGTTTGTATTGTAAGAAATTGATTATTGCCGCTGCTAATGATCTTTTCGAACTCAGTTCCTTGTAATGTTCCGGCAGTATTATAATAATTGGTTGTGTAATTTGAATTTCCTGAATTCTTTCCGGAAAAATAATTCCCATCCACTGTTATTTCTTCACCTTCTTTTGGGAATAAATGTTTCATTCCAAATGTAGCACCGGTAGCATTGAATATACGGTCTCCATCGGTTACTCTTTGGTTGAATGTTTCATTTATAATCCCATTCTTTAGAGTATCTGTTGTTGTATTGATAACAGAGTGAGGTTTGAATTCACCATGAACCTTAATGCCAGCCAGTGAAAATGTAGTTCTGTTGGTCATGAAATAATCAAAACCCAGACTGCCGAATACAAAACCGCCATGTGTTCTATCTTCATTCGTCTGATGGTCTGTATAAGGTGGATTTAATCCAAAAGTGTTCCTGTCCAAAGTTCCGCTTCCTACATTTCTCATAATATTTGTAAATGCATTTGCGGTAACATTAAATTTACCCTGACGAACATTAAAGCTTCCTCCGCCATTCATTCCGCCTCTTTTATCTACTCCGGCCATAATGTTTCCGTTGTATCCTGTTTTCCTGTTCTTTTTCAGTACTATGTTCAGAATACCCGCATTACCACCGGATGCATCATATTTAGCTGAAGGATTGGTGATCACTTCCACGCTTTCAATAGCGTCTGCCGGTATCTGATCCAGAGAGAGGGTAGTAGGCCTTCCATCAATAAATATTTGTGGTGCGCTATTACGAAGTTTTACATTACCATCTATATCTACCTGAACAGAAGGAACATTTTTCATTACATCTAATGCAGTTCCTCCCTGGCTTACAATATTCTTATCTACATTGAATACTTTTTTATCAATATCCATTCTAAGCTTGGAGCTGGTAGCCGTTACTACAACACCTTGCATTTGTTGAACATCTGTTTCCAGCTTTATATTTCCAAGGTCTTTCTCAAATGCTGAAGCGATTTTGCTAATTGAAGACATGTCAGGAGCCTGACCATTAGCAGGTCTGGCAGATCCTTCCATCTTTAATTGAAAAGCAACATTCTGTTCAACAGGTTTAAATCCTGTTGCGCTTATTTTTAATTTAAGAGGTCCGAAAATAGGTAGTTCTTCAAAGCTGAATTCACCATTTCCTTTTGTCACAAATCCTTTCAGCAGAACTTCTTTTCTTTTTTTAGTAACAGAGTCAAATTTTGTATGTAATAAAACCACTGATACATCAGAAATTGGTTTGAGATCCTTATCTACAATTTTGCCATAAACATGTCCCATATTAGGAACTGATTGTTGTCCTTTTCCACCGGCCCCGGCCATTGGAAATTGGGCAAATAAGCAATAGGATAAGAATAAAGCAGAGGTTAATAGTAAAAAGCGTTTCATGTTTTTGCTTTGAGAGGTCAAAACTAATCTCTCATCATCTTTAAATAAAACCAATGCGACGAATAGTTAAATTGCCGCGACGAAACGTGCTTTCAATTAAGGATAAATTATCCCCTTAACATTTCTTTAGTAATTTATGTTCCTTATTGTAAATTTTAAATTGAATTCCATGTTCAGCATTCTCTTTTATATTTGTCATCTCTTGCTCTCTGATATATAATTGATTACTACTTAAACATTGCCTTTATGAATAAAAGATCTCTTCTTCTGATTATTATTTTAAATAGCATATTTTCCTTTTTTTCATTAGTAAATGCACAAACTTTATCAATCGAAGGAAGGTGGGATATTACTCTTAATAATAATGGTATTATGCAGCCTTCATGGTTGGAAGTGAGATCCTCCGGATTTCACAACTTGATCGGTGAGTTTGTCGGTGTGGTAGGAAGCGCGAGGCCGGTTTCGAAGATCAATTTTTCAGGCGATAAGTTTAGTTTTTCCATACCTCCGCAATGGGAACAGGGAAATAATGATCTTACTTTTGAAGGTACAGTGCAGGGAGATAAACTGCAGGGAACAATGACAGCTCCTGACGGAAAGCAATATCCGTTTACTGCATCTAAGGCTCCTTTTTTACACACTCAGGCAAAGCCTTCATGGGGAAGCCCTGTGCGTCTGTTTAATGGAAAAGATCTGGATGGCTGGCATGCCATGGGACAAAACCAGTGGATTGCAGAAAATGGTGTTTTAAGAAGTCCTAAATCAGGTGCCAATTTGGTTACTGATAAATCATTCAAAGATTTTAAGCTGCATATCGAATTCAGATTTCCAAAGGAAAGTAACAGTGGTGTTTATCTGCGCGGACGCTATGAAGTGCAAATAGAAGATAATTATGGTATGGAACCTTCAAAGGACCATCTTGGCGCCATATACGGTTTTGTGGTGCCCAGTCAAATGGCAGCAAAGCCTGCAGGTCAATGGCAATCTTATGATATAACACTTTTAGGAAGACTCGTAACAGTAGTATGTAATGGAAAAACGATCATTTGTAACCAGGAAATTCCAGGTATAACCGGTGGTGCATTAAACAGTAATGAAGGCGATCCGGGACCTCTTCTTATCCAGGGCGATCACGGTCCAATTGAATTCAGAAATATCATTATCACTGAAGCAAAATAACTAATTAGCTCATTAAAATCCTCTGGACGCCGGGCATCCAACTCTCTTGTCCTTTCGCATGCTCGGCATGCCGGCAATTTGTTTGTATTTATCAAACCAATACCTGATTGAAAATGTTATAGCTATATAATAATACCCATCTTTGGATCTATCATTCCCTCTTAAAGTTCCTGCTTTCGGATAAGGTCCGCTTCCCACTTCATTTCCTCTGTAAGCAAGAGTAACAGCTTCCGATCCGCGGGCATTGCTTAAACTGGTTTCATCTACATAAGACCTGCTAACATCATCAAGATAATCAGTAAACGTTTTTCTGTATCCGGCTTCAATTCCTAATCTCATATCTTCTCCTAATGTGCAGGTTGCGCCAAATCCGATAGGTAAGCAGAACTGTGTTAATTTATAATCAGGAGAGCCGGGAGCGAAACCTTCTCCTTCTGTACTTAATGGTTTCAAATACGCTTTATTTCCTGCTGGGTCTTTGGTATATGGATTAAAATGAAAGAATCCAATGCCGGTAAAAACATAGGGCGTCCACCATTTATCGTTAAGACTGTATAAATTATATTGTGCTGTCAGTTCCCAGTCAGATAATTTACTTTGAAAGTTCAGGTTGCGCTTTTGCATGGAGGCATTTCCTCTTTTATCATCTCCTTGAACCTTGGTAAGACTAAAATAGCTTCGTGCAGTAATATGTTCTGTCAGGTCGTATTGAGCCCCTAAGGAGCCAAATAAATTCAATTGAGTTAAAGCTTTTTTGGCTTGCTTAAGATCTCCCTGGTATCCTGCAAAACCTAGCCTGGTGGCAAAGTGAAAGTTTTGGGAATAAGCCAATAAAGGCAAAAGGCATAAGCCTGTAAGTATCTTTTTCATGGATATAGATTTCAGAATAAAAGTATTGTATTCTGAATGACTAAGATAATCATTTTAGAATAAAATGTACTATGTTTCTGGTATGACCATTTTACGTTAAAATAGATCAAATACCCAGGGTCCTGCCTTTGGCAATGTTTTCCTTGGTATCATATCCTTACGCATTGCCGTATTATAAACAAACGCTGCTATTACTGTTGCAGCCTGCTTCAGATCTTCTGGCATCAAATGTTCATATGTATCCATATTCGTATGATGCGTTCTTGTTTCATACTCTATGGGATCCTGAATAAATTCAAATCCTGGAATCCCTACCGCATCAAAAGAAATATGATCTGTAGACCCGGTATTTTTCCTGGTTACAGTTGTCACCCCAAGGTCCCTGAATGGTTCAATCCATTGGGAGAATATGGCAACTACAGAATCATTATTCTGTGTAAATATCCCCCGGATCTTTCCTGTACCATTATCCAGATTATAATATGCAGAAATTTTTTTCTGTGCCGGTAATAATTTCATGGTGGTAGGGTCTCCGAAATATTTTTTCACATAGCCATAGGAACCAAATAATCCTTGCTCTTCACCACTCCATAAGGCAAGGCGTACTGTCCTTCTTGGATGTACATCTAATGTCTTTAGAATTCTCATAACTTCCATCATTACGGCCGATCCGGCACCATTATCGGTGGCACCCGTTGCGCTATACCACGAGTCAAGATGCCCGCCTATCATCACTACTTCATCTTTCAGTACCGGATCTGTACCTGGTATTTCAGCAATCACATTATATCCATTTTCATCTTCATTATTAAAAGCTGTTTCAATTTCCAATTCCAATTGCACAGGAATATTGCTTTTAATCAGTCTTTGAATGCGCAGGTAGTCTTCAGGAGCTATATACATTCCAGTTATATCCGGATATTTTTTTCCCCACCACTTATCGGCCTCAATAGTGCCATCTCGATCACCAATATTAGTTTCAATAAGTGCTGCGGCTCCTCTGTTTTGAATTTCTTTAACTGCATTCACCAAATGCTTAATATAATTTTTGATAATGCTCGTCATGGCGGGAGCGATCATATACATGTCATTCAGGTTGCTTAAGGCACTATCGCTGTAACGTTCAGCAAATTTTTTGAAAGGTGAGGGAATACGGTCTTCCGTTTTAACAAGAACGATCTTTCCTTTAAAATTATAATCATGTTTTTTAATGGAATCTGCATCCAGCGTACTGATTTCAACAACAGGAGCTGATATCAATTTGCCGGTTCCTTTCGTCCAGGCATAAGGATAAGCGATCAAAGGATGATAATACGGCTCTTTCATTGCGACGTAGCATTTTTGCATTGACCATCCCGGACCAAACTTCCCCCACGAATCTAAATGTGCATTTAAAACTCCCCACGATTTTAATTCTTTTACTGCCCAGTTACTTGCAGAAATATATCCCGGAGAATTAGTTAGGCGAGGTCCCGACACATCTGTTAAATAATGAGCAATGTCCATCACCTGCGAATGATTTAATCCTTCATCCCGTATCTTTTTCATCATATCCTGATTAATTTCCTCCTGGGTAAACGCGGTAATGCAAAAAAATACAAATAGTATTGAAATAGAAATACACTTCATAATAGTAGTAGTTGATATAAAAAGATAACTTTTAACTTATTTCCTTATCGGCCGGATGCCTTTAATAGCTTATACCTGTAAACTCCTTTTACAGTTTGAATGGAGATCACATAAATTCCTGCAGGTAATCCGGTAATTGATAAAGTCACCAATAAACTTCCCTGCGTAGTATTCGATTGAATTACCGTTCTTCCTGTTATATCATATAAGCTGATCGATTCAATAGCATCTTTGCCCCTAGCAATATGAACTAAAGAAGATGCAGGATTGGGATATATAACAGGCTTTTCTGTAGATGGAATATAGGTGGTGGTATCTGCTGTTCCATAAACTTCAAATTCATTAATGGAATACTTATTGGTTGTTCCTTGTTTGTATCCCAACATTCTTATTACACTTCCACTTCCTTTAACCTCAATAATATTAGTAATAGAAACATTATTAATTACAGATGCTAATGTTTTCCAGTTCACCAGGTCATCTGAACTTTCTATT
>JBJMLT010000153.1:0-5163 GCA_045805165.1 Flavisolibacter sp. | reverse complement strand
TGATGAAAGTATTCTCAATAAAATTAAAGCTGAATACGACTTTGGAAGATTATATTTTCATTTGTATCTGTCACAGAAAATTTTTGATATTGACTTTGCAAACCCAAGTGATGAAGTGAAAACAATCTGTTTGAGATTTTTGCAGTTTGACTTGAACGGTGAATTGAAACGTAATCCAAATTTATGGCAACCTGGGACTGGGGAACCATTCTTTTTAAAATCGCCTGAAATACAAGACGGCATTGCAATTTTCAAAGGCTTCACTTTTCGTGTTATTGAATTGCCTGAAAATGGATTTGGAATTTCAATTGATGCGACAAGAAAATTTGCATCAGCAAAACCACTTCCTTATTACTTGACTAAATCAGAGTTTGACAAAAGATTTAAGAAAAAGACCTTGATTTATCAATACAAAGATTGGTATGAAATCAAGGTAATGGAATTTGATGACTTCAATGTCGGAGAATACAAAATTGATGGAGTCACCTTGATTGATTTTGTTAGAAATGCAATTCCAAAACCTCATGCTCCACAACTTGCGAACATGCCTAATGATAGTGCTACTCTTATTTATTATGGAAGTAATATGACTGCAATGAGAGCACCAGCAGGTATGTGTTACGAAGTTTTAGATTTTCAGGATACAAACAATGCAGAGATAAATCGTAAGTCAATCATAGCCCCTCATATCCGTTTTGGTGAAATATTGAACATCAAAAGACAATTTTTCCATTCAATAAAATATGGAAAATCATTTTTGAATTTGGCTGATAAAGCTTTAGAAGTTCCGAACAATTGTTTTGTCTTCCCTGAATTTGAGTTGGGCAATAACAATATTCTATCTCCTAAAGATTTCAGACCAGATGAGCCAAACTTAGCAAGCAAGATTGCTAAAACACGAATGAACCGATTACTCAATTCTGAAATTGGATTCTATTCAAAATCGCCATTAGCGAATCAACTGATTGTTCTGCCAAGGTCTGTGAATGACACCAAGGGTAATCTTTTTTTAAAAATGCTGAAAGACGCTGTTAATAAGATGTATCCTTGTGATGATTATTCTCCTGACTTAATTGTTTATGAGGATAAGTTCAAACAGGGTACTGATTACTTGGAAGTAGGAAAACAAATTGTGAGTGCTGTGAAAAGCAATTTTGCAAAGACATTACCTGTTTATGTAGTAGTAATGGTTCCACGATTAGAACGAAAGACCAAACGAGAACATGACAAACTCGGGGCGTTAATTATTCGTGAATTGAAAAAAGTAGGATTGAATTGTGCTGTTATACATGATGATACAATTCGTGAGTGCTTTGGACATGAAAATACTGCTGATGGAAAGACAAATTATTTTTTACGTAGCGAAAAGCAAAAGAAGTTCGAAGGTTATGTTAGAGGTGTTGCAATTAATAAAGTTCTTCTCAACAATAGTAAATGGGCTTTCGTTTTAAATGAACCTTTGAATGCGGACCTGACAATTGGAATTGATGTGAAACACAATACAGCAGGTTTTACAATAGTTGACAAATACGGTAAGAATATTAGAACAGAAATAGATGAAACAGCGAATAAAGAAAAGTTGACTGCCGAACAATTAAAATCCTGGCTCTACAAAATTGTAAAAGATGAAATTGAGATCGACTCAAAAACTGTTATCAATAATATTGTAATCCACAGAGACGGAAGATTATTTATTGATACCGAACTTGAAGGTCTATTGCAAGGGTTGAAGCAATTAAAGAACGAAATGTACTTGAATCCTGATGCACAATTGAATGTAATAGAAATTCCAAAATCTTCTTTGTATTCAGTTAGAATTTTTGGATTAGCTTGGGATAAGGAGAGACAAAAAAGTATAATTGAGAATGCTCCGAATGGTTTTTCAGTCTATTTTAAAGATGAAGCATTTTTATGTTCTACAGGGAAAGAGTTTGCCCAACATAGCGGAACGTCTAATTTGCTTAATGTAAAATTTTCCTACGGCAATATGAATAGGCAAGATTTACTTGGCGACTTATTTAAACTTACAACTTTAGCATTTACCAAGCCAGATGATTGTTCGAGAGTACCGATTACAATTAAGATGAATGACATTAAACTTAGTGATGCAGCAACCGAATATGACGAAGATGCATATCGTCAATTAGAAATTTTAAGAAAAGAATTAAATCTCAACTAATATGAGCGACATAGGATTAAATTCAAACATTTATCATTCAATAAGAGGGTACCTTGACCTGTTGAATAATTTCCTCATTGATGTAAACTACGCAAAGGAAACCGGCAAAACTTATTCAAATAATGATGTATTAGAATTCTTTCAACGACTCTCGGATAAATCGTTTGTTGACCCAGAAGCGCAAATACTTCGTTCATTTTTTAACAGATTCTATAAAGAAAAAAGCAAGAATACAGAAAAAGAACTTAGAAAGATTGCTCAACACTTAAGGATTGCCGACTTAGATTCAACAGTGATGAAAGACATTGAGGCATTGGTAGATGTTTTAAAGTTTCAATGTTCACAATCATCTGCAAGAATGAAAGGTTTAAGATAGTATGAACAAATATCTAAACGGAACTATTCTGGAAATGTTGGAGAGGGTGAAAACTCTAAAAACCAAAATTCCAGTCAATAAATTACCTGATTGCTTCAAACAATTGGCAGCTAATTCAACAACAGATTTGGATAAAAATATTTCGGAACTGGAACGGTTGGCTAAAGATCCAAGATTTCAGGTTTCTTCTAATCTTCCCTTTAAGTTAACAGCACTTCAGAAATTGGTATTTGACATTGATTACTTGGAAAATTATATTATAGCCTCACTTCATAGATGTCAAAAAGAAGATGAGACACTTACAAAACTAATTGACAAAATATGTAAGGAAATTAACTACCCTTTACTTTCACCTGTTGCATCAAGGCTTTCACAAAGCTATTACTGTATAGATGTGAAGTTTAATCACATGAGAGTTCCACTTCTCGAGTCGGAATTCTTGTTGCACATGCCTGACTTGTATCATGAATTAGCACACCCTTTAATTTCTGTTAAAAATCATCCAAGCGTTATACCTTTTCAAGAAAAGTTGGGGCAGTTAAATTCTTTTACTGATGGATATTTTGAAGAGCAAATTAAGGAACAGAAACGAAACAATGGCCAGCAAGCAAGGCATCTTGAAATATTTTCTGAATCATGGATTGAGGGTTGGTCTGTTGAATTATTCTGTGATTTATTTGGAGTTTATACACTCGGACCTGCTTACGCATGGGCGCATTTGCACTTGTGCGTAAAAAGAGCAAACAATCCTTTTGAAACACCTCAATACTTCGTTAGTTCGCATCCTGCTGACGATGCAAGGATGCAAACAATTTTGTTTGGCTTGGAACACGTTGGTTTTGCAGATGATGTAAAAATGATTAAGGAACATTGGAAAATGTATGTTGATCTAAGCGGTGGAATAATGGAGGCAAATTTCAAATTAGCGTTTCCAAAACACATTCTTGAACATTGTGCAATACTTGCTTACGAAGCAACGAAATCAATTAAATGTCAAATTGCAACTCATGATTCAAAGAATGAAGTTTTTACTTCTTTGAACCTTGCTTGGCAGAAGTTCATCAATGACCCTCTTGATTATATTGGTTGGGAAAAAATGCAGAGAGAAAAATATGATGTCTGATGATTAAAATAATTGGGCTTTACCTGCTTCATTGATCCGCGTTCCACGGCACAAAAAAGGAAAAACGTCTGTGAATTCTTTAAGGTAAATAAATGTCACAGACTGATGTCATAAATTAAAGATCAAAGGTTCCATACCAAGACAAAATATGAAGATTTGCTATTTAATACACTGGTCTCCGAAAGCCACCAAAAAATTTTTCCTGTATTCTTTCCACACTAAAAAAAGGCCCGAACTCCAGGCCTTTCTATCAACTCTTTAATTTTTAAAATCTAAAACCAAAAATCGTAATTCGCAAATCGTAAATTAATTGTGGAGGTGACCGGAATCGAACCGGTGTCCAAACATATTCGCCGAAAGCTTTCTACATGCTTATTTCAGTATTAATTGTCGGAAAATAACAGGAACTGAACAAACCAATTATTTCCTTAGCTGAATAGTCTTAAGCAACAGTCACAGCCTTCTGTTGCAGCAGCCTGTTTCTTTTTGATTTAGGCGGAGTAGCGAGGTACAGACAAACCTGCTATCTCGGCCAAAATGGTTGCTCTAATTAATAATTAGGCAGCCATGGCATACTGAGTATTGCCATTTGATGTTTGAATATTCAGATTTACGAGCTAATTATCCAACGCTCGGCATGCTTACACTCTCAAAGATCTATGCTGTCAAAACCATACACCCCCAATGGATTTACGATTTACAATTTTAAATTTCAAATTTGCTTAACCTCGCAAATACTTTACTATTTCAATCTTCTTTAAAACCTAAAATGATTTTTTTGCAACTTGTAAATTTATGAAAATTCTGAGGAATAACGTATAAGTAAAAACTTAAAATTCAAAGCCTAAAACCTATAAAAGAATGTTCACAATCAGCTAATCAGCTAACCAGCTAATCAGCTAATTATTTAAATAGCCTCCAAATATCCAACCCAAACGCATACAGCATTAATCCAAGCAACAGCACCATCCCCACCATTTGGGCATATTCCATAAACTTATCGCTTGGCTTTCTTCCTGTGATCATCTCTGCTAAAGTAAAAAGGGCATGACCTCCATCAAGGGCGGGAATAGGTAGGATATTCATAAATGCTAGAATAATAGAGAATAAGGCCGTCATGGTCCAGAAACGTTCCCAATCCCACGAGCCGCCAAATGTCTTTCCAATACTGATCACGCTTCCCAGGTTGTCCGAAACCTTATGTTCCTTGCTGGTAAATAATAAGCGGATTCCCGTTATATAATCTCCCAGTTTTTCTATTCCATAATTGATCCCGGCAGGAATAGCCTGAAAAAAGCTGTATTGTATTTTTTCTGTTCCAAATAATTTCAATGGATCCTTTGGTAAAAAGCCTACGGTTCCGTCATCTTTCAATTTTACCACCACATTCGCAGTATCTGCTCCTCTTAAGGCTTTCAAAGTAACCACCTGGTTCTTAAAATGCTTCTTTATGCTATCGAACTCATTATAATAAAGGAACCGCGA
>JBJMLT010000152.1:0-6087 GCA_045805165.1 Flavisolibacter sp. | reverse complement strand
TAAAAGTAATTGGAGCTACAACTGATTATTATTTAGCTAGGCAGGATAATTCAGGCCATCAACCATTGTACCAACAGAATGATAAATACTGGTCGTATATAGGAACAAAAGGAAGTACTACTCAAGTCTGGAACGCTACAGAAAATTATCCTTCAGCAGGTGCCATGACAACAATTGGCAATGCCAATAAGTGCGCTATTTATGGAATGTATACAGAAAATGGTCAAACCCATACAGTATTAAATGGAGTTACGGTCAATATCGGAGGGTATCAGGGAACAACTGTTGTGCAAGGCATGTATGCATCTTCATCTGGAGGCGATCTTTTATTAAATAATGGAATACAGGCAAATGCCATATCATTCGGAAACGGTACATCGATTTACCAGGATGCAAATGGATCTTATGGCAGCTGGGATTTTTCACATCCTACTTATATAAGAAGCCCGAAGGATATTTATATCGGAGGAACAAATCCTTATATCCTGCATTTATTCAATAATAAAGCAGTATTCGGAGGCCAGTCAAATGATAATGGTGAGAAATGGCAATTCTATGGAGGCAATTTATCAGTAGCGGGGGGAAATCTTTTATTAGAAGATATCAATCATCATGGAAGTTATAAGAGACTATTTTTTTCTTATGAAAGCCCTTCTGCTGGAAGTTATAATAAAGGAGATCTTGCCTATAATTCTCTTCCTGAAAAAAACGGATTATTAGGATGGAGATGTATAAAGGACGGTACTCCTGGTACCTGGGAGCCAATTTCTTTCCCAGGGAGGTCAGGCAGTGAAGAGAATGCATCGGAAACGATTTTTGATGTAGCATCGGCAAGCTATACTGTAAAGGATTCGGATGATAATTTAATATTTGAAAATCCAAATGGAACAAGAATCAAACTTCCTTCTTTTTCAGGTAATAAGGCATTGTATTTATCTAACCAGTCTGCTAAAGCAGCGATCCTATTAACGCCTGTGTTTAAAAAAAGTGGTAATTCCGTAAGCGAGGTCTCACCTTATTCATGGATTAAAATTGTTTGGGACAATACAAATAATAAATGGTGGTTAATGGCAGGAGGAACTAATTAAAAAAGGTTGGCCGATGGCCAACCTTCGATTAATTGATTTTAATTATAATTTATTGCTTAACGATCTTAGTTGTATCTGTATAGCTACCTACCACAACTTTCACAACATAAGTACCTGCAATCAGCTCAGAGGCTGATAGATAAACCTGTGTAGTTCCGGTAACATCTTTTACCAAGTTGAATTCTTTAACTACAACTCCATTTATATCAATCATCTGAACATTCATAGCCCCAGTTTCAGGAGTATTTACCTGTAAGGTGAAATTAGTAGTAAACGGATTAGGAAATACTGAGAACGATGATGATGTTGATGTACTTGTTGCTGTTGGAGTCGCCGACTGAATAGAAGATGTGGTTGTGCTTAGTGTTACATAATCAGTACCCTGTTCAGTAATAGCAAATCCATTTAAGTAATTATACACATTTGCTTTTGCTACGGTAACTACTATTTGTCCCTGAGCATTTGGCGTCAGGCTTTTGAATACCGCTTTATTTGTGAAATTATCGAATGTAATAATTGTAACGGCTACACCATTTACAGTAAATACTGTGTTATTACCTGAGCTATATCTGCTGGCATATAATTCAATATCATATTTCTTAGATGTATTCAATCCACTAATAGTTAATGTACGGTTGCTTCCGGAATAGCTTGCATAACGCAATACTGCAGATGGTGCCATAGTTGCATTAGTACCATATGAGGCATTATTATCACCAACAGACTGTGATGAACTTAATACTGCATTGATGGCTGAAGAAGTACCATCTGAATATTTCAAAGAACCAGAGTTAACATTGCTACCTGTTCCTGTACCCACATTCCAGTTATTCCATTGTGAATTTGTATAAGGATTGGATCCACCATAAACCTGAACTTTAAGAAACTTAGTAAGACCAGTAGTAACAGGCGTTGGTGAAGTCGTTGGGGTTGTTGTTGTAACAGTTGTTGGAGTTAACTGGAACCAGTTAAAGTTCCATGAACCACTTAATGATGAAACACGTATTGTTTGAGTTCCTGCCAGTAAAGCTACTGTTCCACTGAAAGTTGCCCAGCTTTGCCATCCGCTTGTAGAAGGAAGAGCAATTGTAGTTAATACTGTTCCTGCAGAATTCAATACCTGCAATTGCCCACCTGTATTTGGAGTTGCAATACGGGCATCGAATTTATAATTTCCTGCTGAAGCCACATTTACAGAATAATCCATCCAGGAACCTGTTCCAATACCACCAACATTTAATCCTCCGCCGCCATCTGTTGTTGTTTGAGTCATTACCGCGCGAGAATTTGTATAGGTTTCAGCCTCTATTTTCAAGGTAGAACCTGTTGTTGTAGGGGTTGGAGTTGGAGTTGGAGTCGGGGTTGGAGTCGGGGTTGGATTTTGTACTACAGTTGTATTAGAAGGAGCGAGCTCGAACCAGTTAAAGTTCCATGAACCGCTTGCATCATATATCCTCAGCTTCTGCGTACCAGAAGAAAGTGTGACAGTTGTTGTTACTGTTTTCCAGGTTTGCCATCCATTTGTAGAAGGAACGGATACTGTTCCTAATATTGTACCTGAAGTATTTTTTAGCTGTATCTGACCACCTGAATTTGGAGTAGCAACACGAACACTAAAATTATAGTTTCCAGAAGTTGGAACATTAATGTTGTAATCCATCCAGGAACCAGCATTGATACCTCCAACATTTAATCCTCCACCTGCATCTGTAGTAGTTTGAGTCATAATACTATTCATTGCAACATAAGATTCTGCTTCAGTATGAATAGTGCCGCTTACTGTTGGTGTTGAAACAGTCGCTGCGTTAACAACTATATTAACTGTATTGGCTGTTGCAGCACCTTTATTATCTGTAACTGTTAAACGGAAAGTATATGTTCCTGCAATAAGATTGCCTGCTGATGTTGAAACTGAATTTGCACTTGAAAATACAGCCTGATTAGGACCAGTTACCTGGGTCCAGCTATAAGAGCTAATGCTTCCATCAGGATCTGAAGAACCGCCTCCATTTAAAGTAACTGAGTTCGTTGGAAGTGTAATTGTTTGTCCTGCTCCCGGATTTGAAATAGGAGGTGTATTAGCAGTGGTTGTTGTGGTACCACCTCTTTTATATTGAAGCATCCATTGGTAAACATTCATATTATTTTCAACAGTACTCATGTTATAAACCTGAGTCCAGGCATCGTGACCGTTTTGAT
The DNA here is from genome assembly GCA_045805165.1 of Flavisolibacter sp. GTDB lineage: Bacteria > Bacteroidota > Bacteroidia > Chitinophagales > Chitinophagaceae > Flavisolibacter. The sequence goes on along the minus strand of JBJMLT010000152.1, from coordinate 2,800 downwards.
TAAAAATGGTCATTTTTGCCAATGGATTTGGCGAAGGCGCCAGGTTAATATTATTTACATATCCAGTTGTATTAGTAACCGTAACTGTACCATCTCCGCTGTTATGAAGAGCCCAAACAGGTAAATTTGCAGAAGCGATAGTGCGGCTTCTTGTCATATCGGGATATGATGCTCCGGAAATAGGAACAATGGCAGCTACCCTATTTGCGTAGGTGCTGTTGTTTCCGGCAAAATCCCATGTTACTCCACCACCCATACTTAAACCGGTAACATAGATCCTGCTTTGATCTACACGGTAATGCTGAATACAATAATCAATAATCTGATTAACGTCCTGTGCGCCTGGCCAGCCTGTAAACTGGGGAGTAATAACTATAAAGCTGAATGTATTACCATTCACTGTAAAAGATGTAGGAAACTGACCCTGGTTTATTACTTTACATGGTCCGTGTCTTAATATTATCGGTAATGAAGTAGTACTTCCATCTCCTTCCTCTCCTACACCGTGGAGGCATATTAATAAGGGATACGTTTTCGTACCCGTAGAATATCCTGCCGGTAAATACTCATAAAATCCATGAGAATTGGCAGTCATTGAAGTATTATACCTCGGTGTCTGAACCTGTGCCTGGGCCTGGTTCATAAACACTGTTAAGAGGATCGACATTGCAAGGGTTAGCAATGCCCTTGTGGCTTTAAGGTTTTTCATATTGAATGTTATAATTTATATCGCTAATAATGATCAGAAAAGATCACTGTTGATTTGCGACCCCAAATGGCAATATCCATGCCGTTCTTAGCGAACACATCTGGTTTAATCCTTAATATCCTTTTAAAAAATTGTAATGGAAATGTTAATGGAAAGCAGATTTGCATGGTACAGCTCGTTTAGGTGGCATTCAATACTGAACCTAGTTTCAACTTTAGGCTAACTCGATCATTAATTAAAGAAATAATCAAATGAATTCCCCATTATGGGATAAGTTTAAAGAATTTCCGTATTCGTAGATTTACGCATTTATTTATAATCATTCGTAATCAATGATCTGTAAATTCTCTTGCAGAAAATACTATTATTAATAGTATTACTACTTTGATTAATTGAAAACACTTATTATGTTTGTGGCTGGTTACTTAGATGTAACCACCTAATATCCATTCGAAAGCCAAATGTACCCGTAACTATGAAATTTTTATTAACCCTATTGTGCATTATAGCCCTTCATTTGAGCGGCCAAGCCCAGGATCTTCCAGGTCCTCCTTCAAACATAATCACATTAACTAAAGGAAGTTATGTTATCCCGATGGACAATACGTATCAATTAAATACGGCGGGATATTTTAACCTAAAAGCTTATGGTTTAGTAGTTTACCTTCTGGATAAGAATATTAAGATAAAATGGGTAATAACAGCAGGTAAAGCTAAAGATGGAATTGATTTTACCGTTATATCCGATCTTGTTAAGCCTACTTCTACAGCCACCGGATTATCCAGAAGCTTTAAAGGAGGTCCTTTTGTAATATTTAAAGCAGACACAGCAGGTGTTGCTGCGCTGGTTCAAACTTATTATACTTCCATGAGTCTTTCTGGTTCTGACAGGCCCAACCTATACGTTACCAAAGCAGCCGTAAACGTTGACCAGAGATATGACCTTACCGGTTATATACCTAAAGGAGCAATATTAACAGACGGAGGCAATCAAGCTATCCATCTCGGTTACATGGTCTCTGCCGGCATTCCTGCTTCCAATTACACTACATCTCAGGGGGATAACCTTACCAACTGTTTTACGTTCGCTTCTGAACCTCATAATACCAATTCGGGTCCTGCAGTGGATTCCGCGATAGTCCATATTAAAAGCTTTGTGCAATTGGGTGGAAACTTTCTTGCCCAATGCGCTGCAGTTTCTAACTATGAAAATAATGCTTTAGGGCATTTTCAAACCAATACAGGAATAACGGTGCCTAATACTAATATTGATGGAACAGGACTTAGCTACCCAAATCCTGACTTAAGCTATTCCCAGTTTGAAGGAGCTTATTTCAGCTATGATGGGGTATCAGTTGTACAGAACTGGATCATTTCAGCAGCAGGCATTAACAATGAACATAATCATGGAAAGGGGACTGGAATTTATACCAATTATTTATTTGCAACTGCCTCCAAGCTTAAAGCCGGACTGGGTGGAATGGTCTATTATTTAAACTGTCACGATTTTAATGGCGGGGGTGCCTTAAATACTTTTTCTACTAATGGTATCAGAATGTATATGAATGCATTTTTAACTCCGTCGATATTTTTATGCCCCTTGCCGCTTTCCTTAATTAGTTTCTCAGGAACCTTAAAAAATGGTTCTGCTGATCTAAAATGGGTTGTTGCAGAAAATGAAACAGGCGATCATTTTGAGTTAGAAAAGAGCTATAACGGAAGGAATTTTGAAAGAACGGCTGCTATTTTAACCACTAATAAAAGTGGATTGGAATCATATGAATATACAGAACCAAAAATATCTGCAGGAAATGTTTATTACAGACTTAAAATGGTAAACAAGAATTTCAGCTTTGTATATTCCAAGATCATTCTTTTAAAAGATGACAATCAAACCAAAGCAGGATCGATCAGTTTACTTCAGAATCCAGTAAATTCATCTCTAACATTTATATATCAAAGTTCAGATAAAGGAATTAAAACCATATCGCTTTATAATTCCCTTGGTGCAAAAGTATATAGTACCAATCTTGCTACACAATCAGGATCCAATACCATTTCTTTAGGATTGGATCATATTTTAACTAACGG
>JBJMLT010000151.1:0-2332 GCA_045805165.1 Flavisolibacter sp. | reverse complement strand
TGAAAAAGGGCTATATCCCTTATTATTGCTACTTTATTTATTCAATACACAAAAATTAAAAACATGAAAACGATTATATTTTTATTAATTGCAACTTTCACAACTTTTGCAGCGTTTGCACAAAAGAATAAAACAAATACCACTAATATAAAAGCTTCACTAATTACAATTCAATATGCCTGCCCAATGCATCCTGATGTGGTTAGTAACAAACCTGGTAAATGTTCAAAATGCGGCATGAACTTAACCTTGTCCAAAAAAGAACAGATGAAGCAGGAAGTAACCAATACTTACACCTGTCCTATGCACACTGAAGTGGTAAGTACTCACGAGGGTATTTGTGCAAAATGCAGTTCTAAATTGCTTGTTGACCGGAGAGGTTCAAAACAAGCAATCAATGTTTATACATGCTCAATGCACACTGAGGTAGCAAGTAATGAAGGGGGTAAATGCCCAATTTGCGGGAAACCATTAGAAAAACAAACTGCAAAGGCTGATAGTACAAAAGCGAAATCATAATCTTGCAAATTGATAGAGTGGCAGCAATGATTTGTTGCCACTTTTTTATTGACCAACAGTTAATCTTTATACTGTTTCCATTCTGTAATTCAATTGTACCACATAGTGTACAACAAGACATTTTTAAAAGTATAATAACTTGTAAGTCAAATAGATATAACTAATAAAGGTAGCCTCGACAGGGCTCTAACCTAATAATTCCATTTCTTCCAATTTTTTACATTCCCCTTTAAAATCCGCTATAGTGGCTTATTTAGTTTGTATTGCTTTATTACGATAATTCCAAATTGATGTAAAATAACGGCCAACTAAACGGCCAACTGGAAAATAAATATCCTCTATATTTGTTTCATGGGTGAAATCAGTTACTACTTAAAAAAGAAAGAAGAAAGCACAGGCAAGAGCTTAATATATCTCCAATGGAAGTATAATGGCTTAAAATTGACTTATTCTTTCGGACAAACCATTAACCCTAAAGAATGGAATAGGGCCAGACAAAGGGTTAAAAATAACAAACAGCGTGTATTAATCGATAATGATGAAGGAGAGCATTCCTTAAATGATTTATTAGACAATCTTGCTAAGGTTTTGAAAGATGCCTACACAATAGAAATAAAAAAGGGAATACCCATACCCAGCACATTAAAGAAGCACCTGGATGAATTTTTAGACCAAAATAAGAATGGTAAAGAGAGAAAGAAAGATAAGCCGACATTTTTCTCCCTTGCTGAAAAGTTTATATCCGGAGAAATTAAGAACAAGGAAGGGGATGAGAAAAGTTATCATACAACCAAAGCCTATAATACAGTAGTAAACCATTTAAAAGCATTTGAGAAAAAAGAAAGATATCCGGTAGATTTTGATACTATCAATTTAGAATTTTACAGGAAATATATTAATTACCTGAGCAAAGTAGTAATAGATAAAAAGGATAAGGGTAAGGCTCAAAAAATTGGATTGGCACAAAATACCAGGGCAAAGCATATCCAGGTAATAAAGGCTATAATGAATGAGGCCTTTGATTTAAAATATACTACCAATACTGAGCACCGACATAAAAAGTTTGCTTCAGTATGGAAAGAGGTTGATGCTGTTTACCTAACCAAAAAGGAATTGATTAAGCTTTTTAGGCATGACTTTTCAAAAAATAAACGATTGGAGGCTGTTAGGGATCTGTTTGTATTTCAGTCTTACGTAGGATTGAGGTATAGTGATGCTTCAACTGTTAAGCCTGAGAATATTGTACAAATAGAAAATGAAGAAGGACAAAAAGAGGATTTTTTAAAGATGATCACAATTAAGACAGGGGATGAAGTTGTAATACCATGCGATCCTATTGTATTGGAAATATTCAATAAATACAAACACAATCCAAACCGACTTCCCAGACCTCTTTCAAATCAGAAATACAATGATTATATAAAGGAAGTTTGTAAGGATGCCGGATTTACAGAAAAGGGGAGATTAACCTCAGAAGCTAAAAAAGAATTATGGGAATGTATATCAAGTCATACAGCCAGGAGGAATTTTGCTACTAACCTTTATCTAGAAGGATTTCCGGTTATTGATCTAATGAAAATAACAACCCATAAAACGGAGGCTGCATTCATGAAATATATAAGGCATTCCAAACTTGATGCAGCACGAAGGCTTCAGGACCATATGAGGAAGCAATGGGCTAGTAAGCTTTTAAAAATTGCTTGAAATCAGAACACTCTTAGTAACTCCTTAATAGATTATATTTATTATTAACATTTAAATACATGAATGTAGTAGCTGATGAAGTTATAAAATTATTTAAATCACAAAAAAC
>JBJMLT010000150.1:0-3886 GCA_045805165.1 Flavisolibacter sp. | reverse complement strand
TAGAATTTATGCAGTAGGTACTGATGCCGAGATACTCAGTCTGAAAGACAACAACACCCAACTGATTGATGCAGGCAGTAAGCGCTTGATACCCGGTCTGGATGATGTGCATGTCCATGTGCTGAATGAAAAGAGTTACAACTACAACCTAAGGTGGGACGGGGTACCAACATTGCAGCGTGCATTGGAAATGCTGAGCGAGCAAGCGAAACGAACCCCGGAAGGCCAATGGGTCAAAGTGATTGGAGGTTGGTCACCCTACCAGTTTAAAGAAAATCGGTTCCCGACCATCGAAGAAATCAGGAAAGCAGTCCCCAACAGACCTGTGATAGTGCAATATGCCTATAACCGGGCTTATTTAAATGAGTTGGCGATGAAAGCATTGGGAGTGGGAACCGATAAGTTTCCGATGCTGCCGGGTACTGAATTTGAAAAAGATAAAAAGGGGAACTACACCGGTATTATGCATGCCTACACTTTCACCTTTATAGCTATGCAATTTATGGTTCCACAACCTTCTTTTGAAGAGCAGGTGAATTCACTTGCTTATGCTATTAATGACCTGAATCGTTTTGGAATTACTTCGATTGTCGATGCAGGTGGTAGTAGATATCCTGAAATGCATAGCCCCTTAGATGTGTTGAAGAGGGAAAATCGCCTGAACATACGGTTTCCCTTTATCGATATTCAATTGGGTGATAAAAGCGGTGCCAGTTTAGTAGATGCGGAGATCAATCTTGTTACTAAGAAATCTCCTATGAGTCCGGGAGAAAATATGTACGCAACATTAGCACATGGTTATGAGTATGAAGGTGCAGGTGAATTGCTCAGGGTAGAATTACACGATCACGAAAATTTCGATGAACCAGCTGTCATCATCAATAAGGATTCAATGCGCCAATACATCGAAGAGGACATTACCAAACTTGTAAAGAGAAGAATTCCCTTTCGCATGCACATTACCTACAACGAAAATATCACGCCATTCCTGGATGCTTTGGAAAATGTAAACCGTAAAATACCCTTTGACGGACTGCGCTGGGGCATAGATCATGCTGAAACCATAACTCCTGAAAATATCGAAAGAGTAAAAAAGCTCGGTGGCGGAATTGCGCTGGACGATAAAATGGCTTTGCATGGAGATGGTTTTATAAAAACACACAGCCGTGAAGAAGCGTTGCAAACACCGAGATTACGATATCTGGTAAATAGCGGTATTCCTCTGGCTATGACAACAGACGGATTTAGAGCCTCCTCCTTCAATCCCTGGATAGGCATTAGCTGGATGATTACTGGCAAGTCCGTATCAGGCTCTGAAATACTGGCAAAAGACAACCGGTTGAGCCGGGAAGAGGCACTCAAATTATATACAAGTGGTCCTGCATGGTTTGTGCATGAGGAACATGAAAAAGGCAGGATCGTTCCGGGCAACCTGGCAGATTTTGTGTTACTGAGTAAAGATTACTTTACCATACCGGACGACGAAATAAAAACGATTTCTTCTGTATTAACTATCGTTGATGGCAGAGTTGTATTTGGCGCACAGGATTACAGCAACCTGACTCCGAAATTACCTGAGACGCTTCCTGCCTGGTCACCTGTAAAATATTTCGGTGGTTATTATAATACGAAATGATAACTAAGGTTTTTCCTTTAACTATTGCATTATTTATTGCCTGGGGCAGAATAACAGCCTTAACACTATTATTTATGAGTACAATGAATTTGCAAAACTTCGCAACCTTAACCAACGGGTTGCCGAAGCAAGTGAAACGTATGCCTGTATTGTTTACATCTCACGGCAATCCAATGGATATACCAATGACTAAAGAGCAACGACCTTTTTGGAAAAAACTGTATGACTTAGGGTTGGACTTGCAAAAAAATTATGAAGTAAAAGCAGCGGTTGTAATTTCTGCACATTGGTGTACGGGGAATACAACATATGTAAATACATCGAGTACACAAAAGCAAATTTTCGATTATTATGGTTTTCCGAAAGAGTATTATGAAGTTTTTTACAAGGCCAATGGTTCGCCAGAGGTGGCTAAGGAAATTGCAAATTTAATTCCTAAAATTAAACAAACTGACGAATGGGGATTAGACCACGGTGCCTGGCCAATGCTGATGCATTTATTTCCTGATGCTAACATACCTGTATTCGAACTGAGTATTGCGTATGATGCTAAACCAAATTATCATTTCGAGTTAGGCAGGCAACTAAAATCATTAAGAGATAAAGGCGTACTAATAATCGGCAGTGGCTCTCTTATCCATAATTTACCATTGGCCATGAAAAAACTCAGAAATGGCGATATGACAGTATTTGGCTGGGAAGATGAATATGACTATTGGCTAAAAAAGCAAATAGAAACAAGAAGTTTTTCTGAAATTATAAATTATGAAAACAGCCATAAATTAGGAAAATTAGCAGCACCTACTCCCGATCATTTTGTTCCAGTACTATACAGCTTGGGCTTGGCAGATGAGAATGATGAAATAGAATTTTTTTACGAAGCACCAATAGCATTGCCAGCTTTTAGCGAAAGAAGTTTTTTAATCAAACACAAGCATAACACAAATTTTGATTGAAAGTAAAATAAATCGAAAAAAATATTTTCGATTTTAGGAGTTGCCTTGTTATGCACGCAGGCATTTGTACGAACAGCATGGAAAGTAGATCCGTTACATGGAAACTTGATTGCTAAACTAAAAAAATGAAAGTCATATTTCTTATTTTCTTTTTGTTTGCTGCATCCTCCCTGATTGCTCAACAGGATACCAGAACACACAGCAACATTATTGTTCCTGTGCCCGTTGAAGGGTTGGGAGGTAACAACCGTTTTGTTCTGTCGACATTGGTTAAAAAACCGTTTACCCCGACCAGCAGGTTTAGTTTACTTTCAGTAACAAATGCTGCAAGTTCTTATAAAAATGATTTACAGGATTTTGACTTTATAAATGTTACACAGGTGTCCTATAATTTGTACAAAGGGTTTGGTGTTACTGCTGGAATCAGCCTGAATAATGTATCTGGCTTTAGCCCTACAGCGGGCATTCAATATGTTTATACAAGGCGTACCATATTATTGGTGATTGCGCCTGATATTAGCCTTACGAATAGCCATAACGTTGAGGGAGTTTTTGTATCCGAGTACAGGCCTGAACTGAAAAGGAATATAAGCTTGTACACCCACTTACAAGCTTTCTACAATTATGAGATGAAAGACAAATCCCACCAGCGAAGTTATATTAATACCAGGCTAGGCTTATCTTTCGGATTGTTTACTTTCGGTGCAGGCGCAAATTTTGACTGGTATGGACCGTTAAAAATATATAAGGGAAATTATGGTCCATTTTTAAGGTACTCATTCTTATAAAAGAAATCTATCAAGATTCTATTCAGATCAGTATCAAGGTAAACATCCTACAGGGAAATAGCAATCATGTCTTCGGTGATTGCTCTTGCGGGTTATTGGTTTTCGGTATCTTCTATCAACTCTTTCAGAATTTCATCGGTCGGGCGACTACTATATTTATTGATGGATTGCCCTAACCAAATGCTAACAAAGTCAAGGTTTCCCATCGCTTTTGCTACCCTGCGTAGTTCGCTGGTGAGTTTATTTTGATAAGGATAAGGTAAAATGTACTCTGTATTTTCTACTGCTTCTATAAAAGCATTTCTAATCCCTCTTGCATAACGACCGGTGAAACTTCTTGTCAATACTATTTCGCTTTCGTCCACGTTACGCAATTTTTGTTTTTCGAATTCTTTTAAAGCACTTTCCATTGATCCTAGTAAAAGGCTGCCAATTTGCAAACCTTGAGCCCCTAATGCCTTTGCTGCCGCCACAGTTTTACCGTTGTATAAGCCTCCCGCATAGAT
>JBJMLT010000149.1:0-10246 GCA_045805165.1 Flavisolibacter sp. | reverse complement strand
CGTTTGCAATGAAGAATTTTTCAATGCTCATGGTAAGCCGGATGTGATCATTACAGACCCCCCAAGAGCCGGTATGCATGAAAAATTAGTTAAAAAGATATTGGAAATTGAGGCCCCGGTAGTTGTTTACATCAGTTGCAATCCGGCAACGCAGGCTCGTGACCTTGCTATACTGGATGAAAAATATTCAGTTACCAGACTTCAGCCGGTGGATATGTTCCCTCATACTCATCATATAGAAAATGTTGTACAGCTAAAAAAAAGATAAAATAGAATGAGCAATTTCAGATACTACAGACCGAGCAACTTCCCTCCAATTACAAAAAACCTCATAATTATAAATGTTCTGGTATGGATAACGCAATTAATATTTGATAAGCAATATGACATTACAGATAAATTAGCCTTATACCCTATCGGAACTCCAATGTTCAAGCCTTACCAGATTGCAACGCATATGTTTGCCCATGCATCATACGATGGTGCAGGTAACATTATTTTTTACCATATTTTGTTTAATATGTTCGCCCTTTGGATGTTTGGAAGAATACTTGAAAATGTATGGGGAGGAAAGCGGTTTCTATTGTTTTATCTTATTTGCGGCGTGGGGGCAGCTTTAGTTCATCTGACTGTACAATATTTTACGGGTTCTTATAGCGCTGCCATAGGTGCCTCAGGTGCAATAATGGGTATTTTTGCAGCGTTTGCATATTTATTCCCAAATACAGAACTGTTTATACTTTTTATTCCAATACCTATTAAAGCTAAATGGGCGGTCCTGGGCCTGGCGGCTTATGACCTTTTCGGCGGTTATTCCGGAAGTGACAATGTGGCTCACTTTGCCCACCTCGGAGGAGCTTTGACAGGATTTATTTTAGTGTTAATTTGGAATAAAACAAATCGTAAAAAATTTTATTAAAGTGGCAGGTAAATTGCAGTTTTGAAAACACACCATGAGTTATTACCAGCAAAGACGCAGAAATAGACTTTCCATAGGACAGGATGGCAATGCATTAACATTATTGATTGCTATTAACCTGATTGTCTTTGTAATGCTTGCATTTATTAAAGTTGTTTATTATTTCAGCTCTGGTGATGATGGTCTTGCTTCTTTTAATAAAAACATTTTTGAATGGGTAACCCTGCCCGCTGATCTGCATAAATTTATGGCCAGGCCATGGACACTGGTTACTCATATGTTTGTCCACGATACTGGTTCTGTCTGGCATATACTAGCTAATATGCTTTGGCTATGGGCATTTGGATATATTCTGCAGGATCTTACAGGTAACAGAAAAATAATTCCCATTTTTATTTATGGTGCGCTGGCCGGAGCTCTTTCATTCATGCTGGCTTATAATTTAATTCCCCCTTTAAAAGAAAATCTTTCTCAGGTAGAAGCATTTGGTGCATCTGCAGGAATTATGGCAATAGCTATTGCTACAACTTCTCTCGCTCCTGGTTACAGGATATTTCCAATGCTTAACGGCGGTATCCCTTTATGGATCATTACGGTATTATATCTGATCATAGATCTGGCAACTATCCCATATAATAATCCCGGTGGCCATATTGCTCATATTGCTGGGGGTGCCATGGGTTTTGTTTTTGTTGCTTTATTGCAAAGAGGAAAGGACTGGGGCCTTTGGATGAATAATTTATTCGACTGGGTGAATGATCTCTTTAATCCCGATAAGCCCAGAAAAGGCAAAGCCATCAAAACACAGCTATTTTATAAAAGTAAAATACAGCCATTTAAAAAAACTCCTCTCATTACACAACAGAAAATTGACGAGATACTTGATAAAATAAATCAGAAAGGATATCAATCTCTCAGTGAGGATGAAAAGGAAGTGCTAAAGCGTGCAAGCAAAGAAGATTTGTAAATTGCACTGATGGCCACCAACTACAAACGCTTTACTAAAATCCTGTTTGTTGTTCTGAATGTATTTACATCCATTGTTTTCCTTCTATCCTGTCTTTCACCTTATCTGGACCCATCAAAATGGTGGTTCTTGTCCTTTCTCAGCTTAGGCTTCGCCTTTATTATTGTAACTCTGATCGCATTTATTTTTTTCTGGCTTGTATTCAAGCTGAAATTTGTACTTATATCCCTGATCCCTTTATTAATTGGCTGGAAAAGCATATCTGTATTTTTTGCATTTCATATTCCTCAGAAATTCAATTATAATAAGCCAAAAAATGTTTTAAGAATAGCACACTGGAATGTTGCAAGTTTCCTGGAGCGCAAAAGAAATAATAATAAGGGGAGTCGGACAAGGCTAAAGATGATGGATCTTATTAAAGAACAAAATGCGGATGTGCTTTGCATGCAGGAATTTTTTACTTCCGCCGACCCTTCCAATTATAATAACCTTCAATACATAGTAAAAGAACTTGGCTATCCCTATTATTATTATTCATGGGATAGTGATGGTTATATACAATGGATGGGACAGATCATCTTTTCAAGGTTTCCAATAGTAGATAGTGGCATGATACGTTTTCCCAGGCCCGGAATATCAGAATCACTTATTCATGCCGATATTTTATTTAATAACGATACTGTAAGAATATACACAACTCATCTGCAATCTGTTCAATTCAGGAAGAGGGACTTTGAAAAAATAGAAAAGATAAAGGAAAGGGATACAGGCATCGTTGAAAATTCAAAAAGCATCTTCGCCAAACTTAAAAGGGGTATTGTATATCGAAGCAGGCAGGCAAAAGTAGTTAGGGAAGAAATGGATTCCTGCACCTATCCATTTATACTTACCGGCGATTTTAATGATATACCCAATTCGTTTACTTATTTTACCATTCGGGATAATACTTTACAGGATGCATTTTTAAGCACAGGATTTGGCATTGGAAGAACGTATTCATATATCGCACCTACTTTGCGAATCGATTATATTTTACCGTCTAAATATTTTGCCATTAAACAATTCAATCGCATAATTAAAAACTATTCCGACCATTATATGCTGGTGTCGGATGTGGAGTTGAAATAATGTGCTAATGTGCAGATGTGTCAATGAACTTAAATGTAAAAGATAAAAATTCGTTTCTCTATTCTCTAATAAATTATAATTTATTAAGAAGCTGATCTAACTTAATTTTCAAGTCCTTAGCATCATTATAAATTATTCTATAATCGCTTAGTCCGGATAAGGTTGTAGAATGTTCTGCTATGTTATTTCTTAGGTAAATAACAATTTTATTCTTTGCTTTGGCATACCCGGCTTCAATGCCTACACCAATGGCTTTTGCAGAGGTTTCTGCAATTAAAATATCTGAAGAATCAATATCAGCGAAGGCTTGTTTCATCATTACACACTCTTCGTCCTTTGAAAATTTGTACTTGTCAACGAAAATATGTGATTCTATTTTATAGGAATTAAGACAACTGGCAATAGTTATTAATTCATCATTTAATATTTGTCTATTCTCATAACTAATGGAGATATACGCTTTCAATTTTGATTTCCCTTTAATAAAAAACTTTAATTTTCTTCTTTTACCTTGTTGTTTGAAATTATTTTAGTCCAGGGTGTTAATGGAATATGTTCTGCTCCAACTAGAAGTGGATCAACTGCAATTCTTTTAACTGCCTTAATAATTTCATAAGTATAAGAGGAACTACGTGAAATATCTTCAACATTCTGTATATAATCGCTAGCCCATAAAAAATTTTCTTTGGTTAGGTAACACATAAGAGCTCCTTCACTTCCAATTCCATCTATAGGTGCAATTAGAATATTTTTGTTTAAATAAGTTAAATCATCTACACCTTTAAATTTTAAAGGTTTTCTATGCATTTCCAATTCATCCGGTTGAAAGATCCATTTTCTTTTAATGATTGATCTGATAAATTTTTCTGATGCTTTATGTGAGATAACAGTAGCTCCTTTGCTAACCCAATATCTAATTCCTCCTACATGAGGCCATGCCAGATCAGTTACAACAACTGAAACCGGATGTTTGCCGGGAAAGATATTGGAGATTAAAGAAGAGTCTTGCTTTGCTCGAACCTCGCTTAACGTCACATCGAAAATATAAATGGTATCATGAACCTTTGTAAAGACTTCATTATATGTTTTACCTTTTAATAAATAGGTACTATTACTGATCTTTTCAAGCTGTGGTTGTGGTGAAAGGTAATTACCTGTATTTCCTATCAACGATGATGATTGCTTTATATAATCTTTTGGAAAATTAAAAAGAGATGGAGATGAATCTATTAATTCTGACTCACCTATTGTCCGGTATATAGTAGTATTACCATCGTCCATTCTAAAAGCAGTTGTAGGCATGCTAGCATTAGAATTGGATACATTTTTCCAATTGCTATAAATAATTTCAACATGCACCTGACCCCATAAGCTATGGGGTTCATAATAATCTAGTTTTACAGGATATCCAGTCTTATTATCAATAAATAATTTTTCCTTTCCAAATGTTGAATTCCTTTGAAGAACTGTTCGTTTATAATCACGGAATATTTCCTCCTTTCCCAATTCAATATGCACATCTTTTGACCAGTCCAATAATACAGTCCAGCAATTTAATATGTCAGAGCGTATAGGTACCTGGATGAAATTGGAGTCTTTAATAGTAAAGGCAAAGTCTGGTCCTGTAAAAACAGTATTTGGATTATGAATAGGCCCCATGCCGGGATAAATAAATTCGCTATTGGTTGCGGTGCAATTAAGCGAAATATTAAACCAGCTTTCTTTGGAATTCAAACGTGCAAAGTAAGGTGGATATGTTCTATCTGATTGATAAGTTTGAAGTACAGCTTCACCATATTTCATATGAAGATTAGATAACATGATCTTATCTAAACCTATTGAATGAATTGAATTCTGAAGTATATTTTTTGCGCTTAAGCCTATAATTTTATTTGAATAATATAGTTTATTTTGTGCATGGAGAGAACATGAAAATAAGCATAGAAAAACAAATAATTTGGAAGAACTCATCCTACAAACATACAAATACGCTTAGCCTGATATATAGCATATCTATGTGATTAACTACCATCATCAGCAAATTATTTTCTCTGCATGTTTCAACCACTGGTTATCAATCATCGCTCCAAGACCGGGTTCATCCGGAACATCAATTACTCCTTTTTCTTTATAAACAATTCCACCGGATACCGGATCTTCGGTGAACATAAGTGGAGTATCAAAATCACAATGATGAATATGATCATTGGCAAGTGCTAAATGAGCTGCTGCAGTCATGCCTAGCCTCGATTCCATAAACCCTCCTACCTGCAGTATCATATTTGCCTTTGCTCCTGATTTCGCAATGCGTACTGCCTTGAAAAATCCGCCTGATTTACCCAATTTGATATTGAACATACTGCACGCATTCAATTGAATAAGTCGTTCCGCATCATGTTCGTCTCCGCAACTTTCATCCGCCATAATGGGGATAGAGGTAGCTGATGAAACTTTATTTAGATCCATAAACCTCCATCTGGCTATAGGCTCTTCGCAATGTTCAATGTTATATTCTTCCAAAGCATGCAATACTTCAATAGCATGTTCTGCTGTCTGCCATCCCTGATTGGCATCAATCCTTAATGGCAAATCATATCCCACCCCTTCACGTATGGCTTTTATCCTCGCAACATCCGATTCCGCATTTTCACCCAACTTTACTTTAATGGCTGGAAATCCTTCTTTCTTAAAGCGCACTGCATCTTCTTTCATTTTGTTAGGCTCGCCAATGCTAACAGTCATATCCGTTTCAAGGATTTTATTTTTTTCACCACCTAGCAATTTATAAATTGGTATCCCTTCATATTGGCCGGCAATATCATGAAGGGCAATGTCAAATGCGCTTTTAATGCTTGTATTCGCATAAATGGTTTTATCCATTGCTTCAATGCAATCAGTAATAGCAAGTGCATTCATTCCTTTCAATACTTTCGCGAAATATTGACCTACAATAAAACAGGTATCTACACTTTCTCCATTAATGGTCATATATGGACTGCATTCTCCATACCCTGAAATGCCATTAGCTGTTCGTATAATAACAATTACATTCTGAACATCATAGATAGTTCCTAATGAAATAACAAATGGCTCTTTTAATGGAATGAATAATTTATAAAGCTCAACTGATCGTATTATCGTTTTTTCTCCTTTCTTCATAAATTATCAATTACGATATGCGTTCTTTGCTCCTTATGCGATCTTTGCGTGAAACCAAAAACACCGGGCCTAATCAGTTTTAGGTTTTGACTTTTGACTTTTTAAATTTTAAATTTTAAATTTTCATTTTTCACTCCCCTCCCCATAATCAAAATTGAACAATACTCTTATCCCAGCATTCATTGTAAGTGAAAGAGGAACATGGCTGTAATTATGAAAGTAAGAGGAAGGGTTCTTGTCAGAGGCCGGAGTTAATATTCTTCCTTCTCCATATAAAAAAATGTCAGACCCTATGGCAAACTCACCACCAAGTCCCAGGTCAAACGTTAATCTTCGGAAGGAGCTGTTTCCTTCAATTGGGTTGGAGGGAATAGTATATTTTGAAGTATCTATCGGTAAATTAAAAGTATTCTGCAGGGTAGAGATCATAATACCAAATCCAACAATTGTATACAAATTCCATGTGTCGTTATTATCGAAGCTTCCTTTAAGATAATGTCTCCACCCAATAGACATCTGACGTGGCAACCATCGGCCTCTTACTGTGTAATTGATCTGCGATGGAATAGTTCCCGGATTCTTTTCTACCGCTGTGTAAGAGTTTTTATAAATACCGGGCGTATAATAACAAACCCATATATACGCTGATTCCTTTTTGCTGAAATGGAATTGTCCTTGTATGGTTTGCCCAAATGACCAGAATTTTTGTTGCGGACTAAGATTCCGTAATAACGAAGCATCGCTCGTCAAACTAAATAATACCTGCCCATGAATAAAGCATGGTACAAATAATAGTATTAGAACAATATATCCAATTTGCTTCAACGCCTGTTTTTTAATTAGCTAACCAGCTAATCAGCTAATCAGCTAATTAGCATTACTATTTACGCAATGTAAGTTCACGAACTATATTTCCCGCTCCACCCAGCTTATCTACGCACCAAAGCACAAAGCGAATGTCCACGCAAATAGTTCTGTTCAGATCTTTGTCAAAGGCCATCTTATGGCTTAAGGCCTCATAGTTGCCATCAAAGGCAAGTCCTAATAATTCACCATTTCCATTAATAACCGGCGAGCCGGAATTTCCTCCTGTAATATCATTGGTAGTAATAAAGCAGGTAACGAGATCATTTCTTATCGGATCCTTATATTGACCAAAATCTTTTGCTCTTGCTGCTTTTAAAAAGCTTTCCGGAAGATCGAATTCATAATCACCCGGTACATATTTATCCAGCATTCCTTTCATTGTGGTTACATAGTCATAATGTACCGCATCTCGGGGATTGTACGATTTCACTTGTCCATAGCTTACACGCATGGTGAAAGTAGCGTCAGGATACATGATCTTTCCGGGTGACATTTCCATAATGCCTTTTAAATACAATCGGCCCCACTCATTATTTTTAGTAACGAATTGTTGGTATAGAGGAAGATACTTGCTTTGCCAGTTACGTAAAAATGCATTGGTTACACTATAGGCCATATCCTGTTGAAGTGTATTGGCATCAGGATTTTGTACAAAGGCCTGCCATTTTTTATCATCAAGTATCATGGTATTATTAAACAGAGCCTCTGCGTATTTTTGATAGGTAGATGCTTTATCCAGTGATCCGTAGTTATCCCTGATAGCTGTATAGAACCCTGTTGGATGTTGATCTTTTGAAATATCGTTATAATACATTTGCAGAACTGCAGCAA
Source organism: Flavisolibacter sp. (assembly GCA_045805165.1). Lineage (GTDB taxonomy): Bacteria > Bacteroidota > Bacteroidia > Chitinophagales > Chitinophagaceae > Flavisolibacter. The sequence continues at coordinate 2,375 of JBJMLT010000149.1, read as the reverse complement.
CTATGTTTTGATCAGAAGGCTTGTTTTCGCTCTTTATAAAATTATCGCGTGCATTGTTAGCTGCTTCAACAGCTTTTCTAATTGTCTCTGTAGGAACACTTGGTTTAACAAGCGCGTTTTCTACTTGCTGTAATGATCCCGCAAATGAGAGTAATGGCGAACCAAAAATCCCTTCCTGCAAATACATTCTATGCATTGCATAAGGTCTCCAGGCAGAATAGGCAGCATTCAGGTCATTGAATATGTTATTATATTCAGGTTTATTTGATGCCCACTTCAAAAATGCTTCTTCCTGTTTTTTCTTTTGCCCGTACACATCATATTTCTTTAGCTCCTTGGTCTCGCCTTCATAAAATTTCCAATAGTTCGCTATCCCTGCATAATCTGAAGCCAGTTGAAGCTTTATCGCAGGATCTTTTTTCATTTCCTCAAACATGTACTTTAGCCTCACATCCCGAAGTTTCACCAGAGTTGGATTATTAATATCTGTAGAAAGCTGAACCCCAAGCGAAGATTCATAACGGTTAGTCCCTCCCGGGTATCCATAGATCATTGTAAAGCTTCCTTCCTTTACTCCTTTTAAGGATACAGGCAGGTACCATTTGGGTTTTAACGGAACATTGGACGCACTATATCGCGAAGGCTTGCCATCTTTGGTGGCATATACCCTGAAAATGGAATAATCTGCGGTATGTCGTGGCCATTCCCAGTTATCAGTATCTCCTCCAAATTTCCCCAAAGCTTCAGGTGGAGCTCCAACTAATCGAACATCACGATAGATCTGGTAAACAAAAGCAAGAAACTGATTTCCTTTGAACAGTGGACTAACTCTCGTTTCAATGCTGCTCGCTGTATCAGACATTCTTCTGTTTATTGAAGCTAATACTGAGCTTTGTCTGCTGGCCCTTTCAGCACCAGTTAATCCCTTTAATGAATCCATCACTTCCTTTGTAACATCATCAATGCGTAAAAGAAATTGCACTGAAAGAGTACCACCAGGAATTTCTTCTCCGTTATTATGGGAATAGAACCCATCTTTTAGATAATTATGCTCTACTGTGCTGGCCCCCGCAATAACAGCATATCCACAATGGTGATTTGTGAAGATTAATCCTTGTGGACTAACCAATTCACCGGTACAACCTCCACCAAATATTACTATTGCATCTTTGAGGGAAGCTTTATTTATGCTATATAGCTGATCTTTCGAAAGTTTCAGTCCTTTCTTAACCATATCATTATATACTTGCTGACCCAGCAAAAGGGGTAACCACATTCCTTCGTCAGCAGTTGCCTTAAAAACAAGGGCAATGCATAAGAACAAACCAATAATAATTCTTTTCATAATAGCATATTTAATATCAAGATCTACGAATTACGATTTACAATTTACGATATATGAGGATTTGATATTTAGATTTCAAATTTGAAAAATTTTATGGAAAACTTCAGATGCCACATCTTAATAAAAAATCAACAGTATGAAAAAAAGGTTTTTTATTCTGGCTATATCAGCATTTGTTGCTTCTGCTACCTTTGCGCAAAGAAAACATTTAGCTCCGCCACCACCGCCGCCTCCGCCAACCACTCCGGTAATTTCGGCACCCGATATACCGTCTGCGCCTCAAGTTCCTGTAATGCCTCCAAAACCAGTCAAAGGCACCATTAATAGATCCAATGTTCCCCCAGCTGCTCCCTCAATACCCGCAAAACCCTCCAAACCCTCCAAACCCCCAAAACCAAAGCATGAGCAAATTTGATTTACAATTTATTAATTACGATTTACAATTTCTCATTGCAGATTGCAGAGTTCTTTCTATCAATAGTCAATATAAATATTGTAATATTCCGAGACTTCTGATAGCCGAAAGCCGATAGCTGATGGCAACAAATCGTAAATTGTAAATTGTAAATTGTAAATTTCTAAGGTCATTCTTTAAGAATAATCACCTCCAGCCTCATATTCTTTCTTTTTTCATCTTCATTGATGGGATTTGGGTAAATTGGTTGTGAGTTGCCAACACCTTTATAGGTCATCCTGGAAGACGGGATGCCTTTTTCTATCAGCATATCATAAATTTTCTTAGCTCTGCGTTCGGATAGCAAGTAAAGATCTTGTAACTGGCTGGAATCTTTTTTGCTTTGATAATTTACATGTCCGATAATTTCAAAGTATTCTGTTTTGTAGGTCTTTAATCTATTCGCAAGCTCATTTATATAGGGAATCGATTCGTCGGTTACTATAGCTCTGTCTGGAAGGAAATAAATATTATCCAGGTTAAAGCTGTTTATTATTTTATTATCGCTGGAAATAGCTGCAGGAATTGGAATAGAAGCCACAATTTCCACTTTCCTGTTTTTTGCAAGGTCGGGTT
>JBJMLT010000148.1:0-7010 GCA_045805165.1 Flavisolibacter sp. | reverse complement strand
GTGACGTAGGTTATATTATTACAGGAATAAAAAATGCGAAAGAAGTAAAAGTTGGAGATACGATAACACTTGCAAATAATCCCGCACCAATGATCAAAGGTTTTGAAGAAGTAAAGCCAATGGTCTTTGCCGGAATATTTCCTGTGAACACAGATGAATTTGAAGAGTTGCGTGACTGCATGGATAAATTGCAACTTAATGACGCTTCACTAACGTTTGAGCTGGAAACTTCACAGGCGCTGGGCTTTGGCTTCCGTTGCGGCTTTCTTGGAATGCTTCATATGGAGATCATACAGGAAAGACTGGAGAGGGAATTCGATCAAACAGTGATCACTACTGTTCCCAATGTAAGCTTCATTGCTTATACAACAAAAGGGGAGAAGGTTATTGTTAACAATCCCACAGAAATGCCTGACCCTGTAAAGATCGATAGAATAGAAGAGCCGTTTATTAAAGCACAAATCATTAGCAAGCCTGAATATATCGGTAATATTATGACCTTGTGCCTTGGCAAAAGAGGAATTTTAATCAATCAGAGTTATCTAACTTCTACAAGAGTTGAATTGACATTTGAAATGCCTTTAACGGAGATTGTATTTGATTTCTATGATAAACTTAAGAGTCAAACAAGGGGATACGCGTCTTTTGATTATCATCCTATTGAATATCGCGATAGCGATATTGTTAAAATGGATATTCTTTTAAATGCTGATAAAGTAGATGCCTTAAGTGCTTTGATCCACAGAGGACGTGCGCAGGAATTCGGTCGTAAGCTTTGTGAAAAATTAAAGGAATTATTACCACGCCAACAATTCCAAATAGCCATACAAGCTGCTATAGGTGCCAAAGTTGTAGCAAGGGAAAATATATCTGCTATGCGTAAGGATGTAACCGCCAAATGTTATGGTGGGGATATCAGCAGGAAAAGAAAACTGCTGGAAAAACAAAAAGAAGGTAAAAAGAGAATGAGGCAGATAGGAAATGTGGAAGTACCACAGGAAGCCTTTCTGGCTGTTCTAAAGCTGGATGATTAACCAACGCTTTCAATTAATTCTCTCCATAAAAGGAATACATTTTCCGCCGAAAACCTATGAGAATTCCTATAGGCTTTTGAACCCATTTCTAATCTTTTATTTTGATCTTTAATAAGTTCATCTATAGCTTCAATCATTTTTTCTTTATCCTCCAGGGGAATCAAATAGCCATCTTCCTTATCTGTAATAATATTTCCGGGACCTGTTTTACAATCAAATGCGATGCAGGGAATTCCGTTGCTCATTGCTTCAATTAGCACAAGACCGAATGGCTCCATTCTTGATGTCATTACAAACAAACTATTTTGCTTATAATCATCAGAGGTTAATGGCTTTACAGGATCTTCAATAATCAATTTATCCTGAAGACCGAATTCATTTATATGAAGCAGTAATTGTTCCTTCAATTCACCCTGTCCAATTAATTTCCATTTCCAGTCCGGATGTCTATCTAATATTTTACCAGCCATGTATGGTATCAAGTCAACACCCTTTCGCCAATTAAGCCAGCCAACAGTAAGGAGGAATTTTTCATGCAAATCTGACAATGGTGGAAATGAAACTACAAAATTTGGTATCACATACATTTTGCATCCAAAATGGAGGTAATATTTTGGTTCATCTTTATTATAACAAATTATTCCATTTAGTTTAGGATAACAGATATTGATCAACCAATTCCAGAATTTATTTTTTTTGATCCAATGATAATGATGGTGTTCCCATGAATAGACACGGCACCATTTATGACAACCTGCGAGAATTAATGCAATAGCAAAAGGATAACCAGTAGCGATGAGAACATCAGCTTTTAATGATCTGATTAGTTTTCTTAATTGAAAAATTTCCCGGATCAAGTCCATTTTCCGCGTAATAAAATTTCCCCTTTTATCTATACCAAATAAATAAGGTCTCTGAATTACTGTTATTCTTTCATCCATTGGATAAAAACTTGCATCTGTTATATCCAATATAACAATAGTGACTTTATATCCCTTTTGCAATAATAAATGGGCAGCATTCAGATTGGCCCGTTCTGTTCCTCCAGGTTCATCCAGTCTGGAGCAAACTAATACTATATGCTTTGCATTGTGCACTTATTTATTTCCTTTAATAAATTTTTTTATGAGAGATCGAAATTTATAGTATCTCATGCGAGAGCGTGTACAATATTTTTCAAGAAACAAAATATGATCTTCAAATAGGTTTCCCATTACGTGTCTTTCATCTATTATTTTTTTGTAAATGAATATTCTTTCTTCAGAGGACTTATTATTAGAATAATGCATTTCCAATGTTTTTCGTGCATTTGTTCCTAATTTATTTCTTTTTTCAACATCGTTGTAAAGTAACAGGATAGAATCAGCCAGGGCTTTTGAATTTCCAGATTCTATTATAATCGCATCATATTCATGTGTAAACAGGGAAGAAGCTCCTGTTGTATTTGTAATTATTAAAGCTTTAGCCAGATCAGCTGCTTCAAGAACGGTGTAATTAAATGTTTCCCATAAGCTGGGAACTATAACAAACGAACATTCTTCAATTTCTTTCAAAACCACAGCACGGTCTTTTTCACCAAGCCACCTTAAATTACTTTGCCAGACAGAAGGATAATTTTTACTAAGAAATTGAGACATACTTTTTCTTCCAGGGGCAGTATAAGTATCATAACCGATCCAATTAACAGAGATGTTTGGATTCTTACTTTTAAGTTCAATAGCTGCATCTGCCATTACAACGGCACCTTTTATTTTTTGAAGTCCACCAACTACAACAGGATCCAGGTTTCCCCTATTGCTAATTTCAGAATAAGTTAATTCGAAGGGTGCCATTACATATTCAACACTTCTTCCGGTCAATTTCTCCAATGCATCTTTATTCAGATTGCTGTGAGCTATAATTGCATTTGCATATTTAAAGGAAAGACTTTCTAATTCTTTAAGGACCTTAACATGGTCATCATCATTCAAATTACTTAACTGCTGTATTTGATGCAGGGCACTATTTCCGGAAAGCACCACCGGTGGAAGATCGGGGCCCATCAGAAAAAATCCCAGGCCACCATAATCATTTACTTCAACAATGTCAATCTTATATTTGTTATGATTTTCGTTCAGCCAATGCCTCATAGAAAAACCTAAAGCAAGCCAGTGAGGTGCATTAATTCCACCAGGACGAAAAAAGGGCTTATAGTGTTCATAATAAACCGTGTATTGCTTATTTAATCTAATGATGGTCAATTGCTCATTAGCTATTTCATATACATCTTCTTTTTTATTCTTATTGGAATAATCAAGAGTGAGAATTAAAACCTGATGACCATCATTCACAAGGTTATTAGCGAGATAGGAATAAAATGTTGGGATACCGCCAACCAGGGGAGCATATATATCAGTAACGAGACAAATGGTCATAATCTGATTTTTCCAGGCAATACAGCTATTATGTCCATGTCTTCATAAAAACAAAAATATCCGTTTTGCTTTAATAAGAGAATGGATAAATTTAAATCATGCTTACTCAAATTAATGTATTCATATTTAATAACAGATGGCTTTATCCTGCTGAAATCTATTTGTTTTAGTACCTCAAAATCATACCCTTCCACATCAATTTGCAACAGGTCTGGTGATTGCAAATTAAAATTATCCCGTATTATGTTCATTAAATTATCGGCAGGCACAGTTTCGGGAATAATTGCCTCTGATGGTAAACCTGACCTTTTATAATGATCTTTATATAACGAAGCGATACCACCGGACCAATTGGGAAACTGATCACTTTTACCTGGATCCAGCCTATAGAGGACAACCTCTTTTTGATCGGAATGGACAGCTTTTCTTACAGGAATGATTTCAGAATTAAAAGCATAGTTCAGTGATAGTCTTTTAAAGATATCTGGCAATGGTTCAATTACAATTCCTTTTGCTCTACGCATTTTTACAAAATGATAGAGCTCATCATGGCTTACACCATCATTTGCACCTACCTGAATAAACGAAAATGATTTATTTATTTTGAAATTCTTCCGGAGTATCCTTTGAAAAGATAATAACTTAAATATATTCTGGATCTTAAGAATGCGAAAAATAGAATGTAATTGAATTTTGAAGCTGTTAAGATCCATGCTCATCAGGCTAAAATATATCAATTCGGGGAGCAAATATTTTATTCCATTCAGCATCCATTAGTACTCCGGAATTATAAACATCTGATTCCGCTATGGTAAACTGAAATGCATCATACAGACATTCATAATAATGATAATTGTCGCCGAAATACAAATTGACAGAATATTTGCCAGGCTTAAAAATATTCAATTCGGGTATTATAATAGTTGCTTCGGATCGTTCCTTTACTTTTAAGTTGACCTTTTTACCCAGGTGTTTATTATTTAGTCCTATGAGAGCATTCTGTTCGGAGTCTTTGATCACTATTCCCACATCAGGATCAATCAATGCAGAATTTATATAATATTCAATAACAACTTTTAATGTACTGCCTGGAATAAATAGTTCAGATAGCAGGTCATCTACATACATTTTTGCCTTCTGAATACCTTCGGAAGCGTTGACCTTGTTTGGATGGTTTTTAAGATCAAAAACTGCTAATTGTTCCCTGTTGACGACTGAAGAGAAGCTTTTGGTATAATGATCAATTGCATTTGCAACATTGCCATCAAATACTTTCTCTCCTGATCTTAAAACTATAGCTCTGTTGCATAGCCTTGAAACGGCCGCCAAGTTATGACTTACAAATAAAATGGTTCTTCCTTCCTGCCTGCTTATCTCTTCCATCTTGCCTAAACATTTTTCCTGAAATTCAATATCTCCAACAGCAAGCACTTCATCAATCAGTAAAATGTCGGGCTCCAGGTGAGCCGCTACTGCAAATGCAAGTCTTAATTGCATGCCACTGCTATAATGCTTCAGTTGTGTATGGATAAATTTACTTACGCCGCTGAATTCAATGATCTGTTCTTTTTTTGAATCTATTTCCTTTTTTGAAAGTCCAAGAATAGAGCCATTGAGGTATATATTTTCCATGCCTGTCAATTCAGGATGGAATCCGGTACCTACTTCGAGCAAACTGGCTACAATACCATTAATGATAATCCTTCCTTCGGTAGGAGGGGTTATTTTACTCAGTATTTTCAGTAAAGTACTTTTTCCTGCACCGTTTGATCCTATTATACCGATTCTTTCCCCTTTATCTACTATCAGATTTAAATTATTTAAAGCCAGGAATTCGGTTGATCTCGAAGGCCTAAACAAGTTTTTTATTGAATTACTAATAACATCACGCAAAGAAATATAGCGGTGCTGCGTACTTTGAAAAGCATATTTCTTTGAGAGATTTTGAATTGATATTGCAGGTTCCATCAGGCTAGATCAGCAAAATAAGCTTCTGATTTTCGAAAATAAAATACCCCGGCAAAAGTAATTATAATGGCTGAGGCCAGACTTATTAGTATATACTCAGAATGTGCTTGTCCGGTAAAAGGTACACGGAATAATTCTATTGCTCCATTGACAGGATTTAAGGCAAGTAAATATTTTAGCCAGACCTGATGAAGGCTATCGAAAGAATATACAATAGTAGAGGCAAAAAAAAGAAATTGAATCATGAAAGGAACTGCATAACGGAAATCACGGTATTTCACTGTCAATGCAGATAAGATCGTACCGGTTCCAATAGAGAATAAGCAAGTCAGCAAAATGGCAACCGGAAAATAAAAAAGTGCATTTATATTCATGGGCTGATCATAGATAATGCAGAAGATCAGGAATAGAGCAAATGCTATGCTAAAATCGAACAATGCCACTATCAGCGATGAAACAGGAATTACTAATCTGGGAAAATAAATTTTACGGATCATCCCGGATTGTTGAATAATTCCTTCTGATGCATTATTTGTAGAAGTATTAAATAAATTCCAAAGTATCAATCCGGATAATACATAGATCTCATATTTCATTCCGGATGAAGTAAAATGAAGATTTCTGGAAAATATGTAAGTAAAGAGAAGCATTAATGCCAGGGGTTGGATCAATGCCCAGGTGACACCTAAATACGTCTGCTTGTACTTGACCTTTATATCTCTCCAAGCAAAAAAATATAAGAGTTCTCTGTACTTCCACAATTCTTTCAGACCTAAAGAAATAGTATGAGGAGGAGAAATAATGGTTCGGCTTCTTTCCAATTATTCTTTAATTAAATAAAGAAAGATAAGGATAATAATAGACAGCTTATATATTTAGCTTAAAGGCCACCACCTTTTTTAATCTTGGTTTTATTCTTATCGGAACGGTCTTTCAGTTTTTGTTCATCGTTATTACCCTGTGCATCTCTTATAGGGTCTGGTATTGGAAATTGTCCATCTTCCAGCTTTTGATTAAAGACCTTATCTACATGTACCCATTTACCATTTTGCCATTTAAATCCTTCATAATCTCCGTCAGGGATATAGGTCCATGGATTGTCCGGCTCATTTGATTCGGATATAAGGTGATCTACGAGGATCAGGTTCATATCCGGATTATAATTCACTGTTGTAGCGGCTTCCTTTTTGTATTCTATGCTATATCTGTATTTCATTCCTCTTTTTAAGCTATCATCAGGAAAATCAAAATAAGGCCCCCCAAATACAGGCATATTTCGGTTATCAAAGGTCATTACCTCTATCCATTTCTTGTTGCTGTGAATAGTATTCGCATCATATCCAAAAAGGGTGTAATAATTTTTACCATTGTACTTATTCTCGGTTATATTGTAATATACTGCACCGATCCAATTATCTTTTGTTCGGACAGAATCCATGGCATTGTCGGTAAATTCAGAGAAATCACGTAAAGGAATAAGACGCAACGATCCATCATTTGTATGAAGCTGAATAGCCCCCCTTTGTCTTGAATAATATTCATTGAAAGCTACCTGCCAGGTAAATATTTTAAAAGAGCTGTCAGGCGCCATTAG
>JBJMLT010000147.1:0-2965 GCA_045805165.1 Flavisolibacter sp. | reverse complement strand
GTCATGCCATTATCTTCCATAGCTCTAAATCCCTGATCATAAGCAAATTTTATCTGGTCAATGAAATTGGTCCCTGCATTATTCTTAAACATTCCATCATGGATGCCATAATAAAGATGAAAAGGTTTACCATCGTAAGTGCTAGTGCTCTTTTCTTTCCTTTCATTACTAGCAAAGACTGAAGATGAAATAAGTCCGGTAACTCCTGTCGCAAGACCATTACGAATAAATTTTCTTCTTTGCATACAAGCTGTTTTGTGGTAATTGAATTAAGAAATGATAAATTAAAAAGTATTTTCTATATAGGCCTTTAATTTTTCTGGCTTGTTGATCCTGATCGTTTTTCCTTCAGTACTAATTATTTTTTGTTTTACAAGCTCATTAAAAAATTTAAATACGGTTTCATAAGTAGTGCCTGCATATGAAGCTATATCCTGCCTGTTCAATGATATCATATTTTCTTTTTCATGCAAGCCCCGGCTTAACTCTGTTATATCCAGCAAAGCTTCCGCAATGCGTCCTTTAACTTCCATAAGAGCGAGGTTACGCATTCTTTTATCAGCTTTCTGCAATTCAGTTGCATAGAAATGCATGAGCTGGTAAGTAAAGCCTGGATTTGCTTTTAAACTGGCTTCAAGGAAGTCATTAGTAATATAACATACTTTAGAATCGGTAATTGAAGTAGCTGAAACAGGATATTTTAATGAAGCTCCTAGTGCTCTTATTCCAATAATATCGCCTTCACCTGCAAAACGTACAATTAATTCTTTATCATCTGCCCAATGTTTATGTACCTTAACTAATCCTGAATACATAAAATAAATACCCGTAACTTTTTCTCCCTCATTAAAAAGTATTCTTCCTTTTTTTAATAGTATCGTATTCTTTTTTAAAGCGATGATCTCTTTCCACTCAGGAATGCAGGTTCTGCACATAAAACAGTTGCTCAGGTTGCATTGTTTATCCGGCATGATACAATGATACTATTTCCGCTTTAAATCAGATGCATTTATATTTTGAAAGATGATCTTAACATTATAAATAGTCAATTAATTTAATAAAAACATGAAAAAACCTTGCCTGTGCAATATATTTGCAATATAAAAAAAGAGCGCAATTACATGAGTTCGACCGATGAACGTATTCCTTTATCTACCTCACTTGATAATTTTTATCATGCAAAGAAAAAGTTACGTTCAAGGCCTGTTAATAAACGTGTTTTATATTTAAGCATTCAGGTTTTTATCAATGCAGTGATCATTGGTTTTGTTGCGAAGGCATTAGTTTATCTTATTGATCTGATCACTAATATTTTCTTTTATGGAAAATTCTCCTTTCAATCAAGTTCACCTGCGCACAATCACTTAGGGTGGATCGTACTTTTTATTCCGGTTATTGGTGGTCTATTGGTTGGACTAATGGCGCGCTTTGGATCTAAAGCTATTTCCGGACATGGAATTCCTGAGGCTATGGAAAAGATCATCCTTGGAGAAAGCCGGATTCCTCCTATACTCACTTTTTTAAAACCAATATCGGCTGCCATTTCTATAGGAACAGGCGGACCATTTGGAGCTGAAGGTCCTATTATAGCAACAGGAGGTGCCTTTGGTTCTTTAACAGGACAATTAATGCACATTTCTTCTTCAGAACGCAAAATTGTTTTAGCAGCAGGAGCCTGTGCTGGTATGTCAGCTATATTTGGAAGTCCGCTTGCAGCAGTAATGCTGGCGGTTGAATTATTATTATTTGAATTTTCTCCACGTTCTATTATACCTGTTGCCTTAGGATGCGTAACTGGGGCTGGAATGCATTTGATCCTTTTTGGAAATCAACCGGTTTTTTCAATGGTTGCCATTCCATCTGCTTCTGATTCATCATTATTTCTTTATGTGTTATTTGGTTTGATCATTGGAGTCTTTGCATCTTTAATCTCCAAATCAATATATATTATTGAGGATCTATTTGAAAAGATCCCATTGCATTGGATGTGGTGGCCAGCTATCGGTGCATTAGCTGTAGGAATTACAGGTTATTTTGCTCCCGTAACAATGGGAGTAGGTTACGATAATATAAGATATCTATTAAATGGTTCGTGGTCGCTTTCGATGCTGCTATTCCTTGGGGTGCTTAAATTCCTATCGTGGTCAATTTCTTTGGGAAGTGGAACTTCCGGAGGAACTTTGGCACCCCTTTTTACTATTGGGGGTGCGCTTGGAGCTCTATTAGGAATTTCAGCTATTCATCTGTTCCCGGGCTTACATATTGATTTAAGAACTGTAGCCCTTGTTGGAATGGCTGCTATGTTTGCGGGGGCATCCAGGGCATTACTTACATCTATCATTTTTGCATTGGAAACAACCGGCCAGAGTAATGCATTGCTACCATTGCTTGCATCTTGTATCGCTGCATATTTTGTTTCTTTCTTTTTAATGAAGGGAAGCATAATGACCGAGAAAATTATTCGTCGCGGTGTTAAAGCACCCGATTCTTATGAACCTGATATTTTAAAATCTGTTGCTATTAAACAATTAGTTACCCCATTAACAGATAATAACCCGTCATTACCATTTGTGTATGCACATGAAGATGCAGGATGGGCCGCAGAGCTAATGGGCAAATATCAAACTGATACTTTGATGGTAAGAGATAAAAAAAATAATGATCATATCATTGGAATGATAAAATCTGAAAGTATTCTAAAATATTACAGTGATCAGAAACAACGTGAACATGTTTTTGAATCTCCTTCCCAAACGAAGCGATTATTAGTAAAAGGAAGAAGGTTCCTTCAAAGAACAGGATCATGATTATTAACAATAAACTAAAAAGTCATGGAAAATTATGATTTTCGAAAATCGGTGTTTTGCAGGGCAATGATGACAGGTGTATTTGTTGGATTTGTTTCGACAATTATTGCACTCATCTATAATATTTTTTACAGAGATGAAACAGGATATCTGCCTGC
>JBJMLT010000146.1:0-2147 GCA_045805165.1 Flavisolibacter sp. | reverse complement strand
TTTTCGTCCGCCTGGAACATTTTCATTTACTAATGGAACCCATCTTTTTTTTGGACTCGTGGCAAGTTATCTTTTTTATTTCTGGCTTGATCAGGCATCAATAAATCGTTTATTGCTTATAGGGGCAACCATAGCATTGTTAATAGCCATTCCTTTCTCAATTAGCAGAAGTTTATTCTTTCACTCTCTGCTAGCCATGGGATTTGCTGTTATTGCTTCCTTTCAAAAGCCCCGTTTACTCTTTTATATGATCACATCTTTTGTAATTGGTGCCGTAATAATTAGTTTTTTAAGCAATTATGCTTTTTTTGAAACGGCATTAAATGCATTTTATGCAAGGTTCGAAAGTGCAAATGATGCAGAGGGAGGAATGCAGGGTGTTATAGGGGATCGTTATTTGGGAGGCATGATTGGTGCGCTCACTAATTCTGCTGACAGGCCATATTTTGGTTATGGAATAGGGATGGGAACTAATGTAGGCAGTATGCTATTAACAGGTGACAGAACATTTTTAATTGCAGAAGAAGAATGGGCCAGGGTTATTGGTGAATTAGGGCCATTACTTGGTATTAGTTTTATATTTATCCGCGTTGCGCTAAGCATAAAAATGACTATCGCAGCTATAAAAAAGCTCATTCTTCACGATGTTCTTCCATGGATGCTTCTAAGCTTTGGTTTACTTACCATACCTCAGGGCCAATGGGCACAACCAACATCTCTTGGCTTTAGTATTCTTATAGGAGGGTTAATTCTGGCATCACTTAAAAAAGAAGAATCGCAAATAGTTTAGAATGAGCAAGCTTAAGAAAAAAATTATACTAATAGGGAATTATCCACCAGACAGGCAGGAGAGCATGAAGAAATTTGCTAACATGCTTCATCAGGGATTTACAAGTAAAGATTTTGATGTTGAGATCTGGAACCCGGTTACATTCTTTGGTTATGGTTCGGATCCATCCGCATCTTCTTTTCAAAAATGGCTGGGATATATTGATAAGTGGATGGTCTTTCCTATCGTTTTAATGGTTCGAATGTTTATTAACAGGCTAAAAGGAAGGAGACTATATTTCCATATTTGCGATCATTCAAACGCGCCTTATTTTACTATACTTCCATCTGGCTTCACAAGTATTACTTGTCACGATGTATTAGCCATACGGGGAGCATTTGGATTTACTGATGCTTATTGCAATTCTTCTTTTACAGGTAAGCTGCTTCAGAAATGGATACTGAATAGCCTCATTAAATTTAAAAGGATTGCTTGTGTATCTGAATTAACCCAGGATCAATTAAATCAATTGATCGGTTACAAATCAAAAAACATTCAGGAGCTGGTTGTTATTCATAATGCATTTAATCACAATTTTAGAAAATTAGATGGTTACGTTACCAGGGATCTGTTGAAAAAAATAGGCTTGGATCCGGATGAATCATTTATTCTTCATGTGGGTTCTTCATTAGAAAGAAAAAACCGGCATATGCTATTAAAAATGGCAGAGGAGCTTGGAAGCAAATGGAATGGAAAGATCTGTTTTGCCGGTCAGCCATTGAATTCATCCATGCGGGAATATTCAGAATCGGCTGGACTTTCTAAAAGAATAATTTCTATAAAAAAACCAGATCATGCTTCTTTAGTAGCATTATATAATGCCTGCGAAGCATTTATTTTCCCTTCATTTTCAGAAGGTTTTGGCTGGCCGGTTATAGAGGCACAGGCATGTGGAGCACCGGTAATAGCAAGTAAAATTGAACCGATGCCTGAAATTGGTGGAACTGCCGCTATCTATGCAGATCCAAACAATCCTTCAGAGTTTGCAGAAGCTTTTCTTACACTACAGAATAATAAAATAAGGTCTGAACTGATAAGATCAGGCTTTGAAAATATAGGCAGATTTAATGCAGACACAATGATTGACGCCTATCTTGATCTTTTTGGAATGTACCAGACTGCAATTAACGGTTACGCTTATGCTTCTTAAAATTATTTCTTTTCTGCTTCCCTGGCCTTTAAGGAGAAGGTATCTAAATCAGTTTTTCGGTTATAGTATTCACCGCACCGCACGCATTGGCTTATCATGGGTTTTTCCCCGCAAGTTAATTATGAGTGCCGGTTCACGGATCGATCATTTTACCGTAGCCATTCATCT
>JBJMLT010000145.1:0-7992 GCA_045805165.1 Flavisolibacter sp. | reverse complement strand
TACATAGCTGGTACCAGGGCATGCTTGGGACTAATGAATCATTATATCCATGGATGGATGAAGGGTTTACTACTTATGGTGCTGACAGGGTACGTGGTTTCCTTGAAAATAATTTCAGTTTTGAAGGCACTTTCAGTAGAGATTACTCCAGTTATGTATCTCTTGCAAAAGGCGGACGAGAAGAACCCATGAGTACTCATTCTGATCATTATAATACGAATTATGCCTATAGCCTTGCTTCTTATTCCAAGGGAGCTGTTTTCCTCGAGCAGTTAGGATATATTGTTGGACAACAAACCCTGGATAATATACTTGCTGAATATTATCGTTTATGGAGATTCAAGCATCCAAATGCAAATGATTTTATACGTGTTGCAGAAAAAGTAAGCGATATGAAGCTGGATTGGTATAAAGAATACTGGATCTACACTACTAAAACAATAGATTACGGTATTGATAGTCTTTATGAGTCGAATGGTCTAACCAATGTACGTTTAAAAGATCTGGGAATGGTGCCAATGCCTGTAGAAGTAAAAATAACATTTAAAGATAGCAGCAGTGAATGGCATTACGTTCCAATGTCATTACAGTTTGGAGAAAAGCCTGCTGAGGATGGGCAGATAGATCGTAAAGTTTATTCTGAATGGAAATGGACAGATCCAACTTATGAAATTTCTACCACACATCATTTAAAAGATATTATTTCTATAGAAATCGATCCATCTGGCCGCATGGCGGATGTTGATAGGAGAAATAATAAATTAGAACTTAAATGGTAAGCATTCAATTAGCTAATAAGCTAATTAACTAATTTAGTTTTAAGGTAACTTGTTCATCAATAAGCTGTCCATCTTTACTGAAAAATAGGTATTTCTTCATCAAATCGCTTTTCTTTACTTTAATTCTGGTTCGTTCTGTACCTCCGGCACGGTAAATGATCTTTGTCTCTTCAACTTCCCAACCTGCATATTTACTTTTCTGAAATCCGTCTTTTACCTGTTCAGATACTTTATCGAATGACCATTCCTTTTCAGAATTTTTCCATTCACCTTTCCTTGTATAATTAGCGATCATTTTTTCTCCATGCAATGTGAACATAACCTTTATATTAAGAAAGTTATCCTTATATGCAACTTCTTCCGCTTCAGGATATTGGCCTTCAAATGTTTCTTTTACATTAACAGGTACCTTTTCCCCCTGGGCAAATGAAGCTACTGAAACGAATGATAAAAGTTTTAATAACATGAATAAATGCCGTGCCATAAAATAGATTTGATATTGAAATAATTATTAGTCCGCTGCTTAAGGAATTGTGATTGGTAAATTGTGATCGTAATTAGAACGATGCGGTTAGAATAATTTAATGGCGGAACTGTTAATTTTTTCCTTCAATTATAATTACAATTTCTCCTTTTACCGTTCTGATCCCAAAATAGTCATGTATTTCTTGTAGGTTGCCTCTAACATTTTCTTCAAACATCTTTGTCAGTTCCCGGCTTATACTGCACCTTCTTTCAGGCCCGAAGTATTTAATAAAGTCTTCCAATGTTTTAACCAGTCGAACCGGCGATTCATAAAATATCAATGTTCGGTCTTCTTCTGCCAATTTAGTGAGAAGGGTATGTCTGCCTTTTTTTAAAGGTAAAAATCCTTCAAACGAAAAACGGTTGGTGGTTAATCCGCTATTGACCAGTGCAGGAATAAAGGCTGTAGCACCAGGTAATGTCTCTACCCTAATATTATTTTTGATAGCTTCTCTAACCAGTAAAAAGGCTGGATCAGAAATACCGGGCGTACCTGCATCTGTTACTACTGCCATTTTCTTTCCTTCAATCATCTGGTGGACGAGATGCTTCACTATTTTATGTTCATTATGCTGATGATAAGGGGATAAAGGCTTAATGATCTGATAATGATTTAAAAGACGGGATGTATTTCGTGTATCTTCTGCCAAGATCAAATCGCAATCCTTAAGAATTTCAATAGCTCGCAAGGTAATATCTTTTAAATTCCCTATAGGTGTAGGGACAATGTAAAGAATTCCGGAATTTCCATTCGGTTCTGTATGGCTTGAAGTATTACCCCTGGTTGATATTTCTTCTTCATCATTCACCTTTATGTTAAGCTGGATCCGTTTGGCTGAATTTTAATTTAAAACATCTTATAGGTTAAATAGCTGATATCTCGTGATATTCCATGACAGGATTAGCAAGAAGTTTTTTGCTTGCTTCTTCAGCAACTTGTTTTGCTTCTTCAAACGTACCTGCTTCTATTTGAAGCGTAATATTTTTACCGACCCTCACATCCTGCACTTGCTTAAGTCCCAGATTACTTAAACCAGACATAACTGCCTTTCCCTGCGGATCAAGTAATTCTTTTAGTGGCATTACTTTTACCTGAACTGTGAATTTCATTGATCTATATTTATGAGCAAACGTAAGAAAGGATTTTTAAACTGTAAGATCAAGTGTTTCTTTATTTGTTACTGAATTAGAATGATCTTCTTTTTTATCAAAAATAGAAAGTATGATATACGATAGAAAAATAATAGGAACAGCTACCCATTTTAACAGGATTATTGAAAGTACACTGATTAAAAGAAGCATGTATTTAAGAATATTATTACCAATTGAATAATCTTTAAACTTTAATGCCATAAATGTTCGATTGCAAACCATTAAATAGCTTACAATTAGAATTACAGCATATAAAATCCATTTATTGACAAAATAAGCTTCCAGGTTGTAATAACGGTACCATATGATCAATGGAAAGGACGCTACAAGCAGGCCTGCAGCTGGTGATGGTATTCCACGGAAACTATGTTTTTGATCGGTACTTATATTGAATTTTGCTAATCTCCATGCAACTGCGGCTGTAAATAAAAATGCAGGTAATAGTAAAGCGAAAGAAGTATCAAGTCCATTTTCTTCCTGCGCATAACTAATTCTTAAAAGTTGATATAGAATAATACCAGGCGCTACTCCAAAGCTTACCACATCGCTTAATGAATCTAACTGTTTACCCATTTCCGAAGAGGCTTTAAATAACCGTGCAAGAAAGCCATCCAGAAAATCAATTATAGCAGCACAATAAATAAATATAGATCCTAACCACATTTTTTCAGGCAATATAACCTGAGTGCTTCCTGTTTGATCCAGTGCTACAATTGTCTCTCCAGTCTGAAGTACCATAATGATAGCCAAACAGCCAAAAATGAGGTTAAGAAGCGTAAATAGATTTGGAATATTTTTCATTTTAAATTTTACATTTATAATTTATTTCCTCATCACCGCTTCAATCTCCTCTACAGTAATAGGAATACCTTCAAATAAATCCACATTGCCATTTTTAGTGATCCATACATTATTCTCAATTCGGATCCCAATTTGTTCCTGCTCTATGTATATTCCAGGTTCAACAGTAAGCAACATGCCGGAAACAATAGGCCCGGTCCTCGTTCCAAGATCATGAACATCTAATCCTAAATGATGAGATATACCATGATACAGGTATTTTGTATAGGCTCTGTTTTCCGGATCTTCATTCTTAACATCAGATTCAGTAATTAATCCAAGCTTTATAAATTGCCGGCTGGCTTCATTGCTCACTTCTTTTGTATAATCAACTATAGAAATTCCCGGCTTAAGCAGGCCTTTTGCATAATTGTGTAAATGAAGACACGCATTATAAACTTCTTTTTGTCTTTTAGTAAATACACCATTAACAGGAACTGTTCTCGTCATGTCTGCATTATAACCTCCATAGGACGCTCCAAAATCCATTAGAATTAATTCACCATCTTTACATTCTTCGGTATTTCTAATATAATGCAAGGTCCTTGCCCGGTCTCCACTTGCTAAAATAATATTATATGCTTCACTGGCACGCTGAGTTAAAAACGAATGCATTATCTCAGCTTCTATCTCATACTCCATTATGCCGGGCCTTATGAATTTTAATACCCTGTGAAAAGTATTGCCAGTGATCTCAACAGCTTTGCGTGTTACTTCAATTTCAAATTCTGTTTTTATTGCTCTCAGTTCCTTTAAGATCTTTGCTGCCCTTTCATAATGATGAAGCGGATAGCGTGCTTGCATCTCCTCAATAAAACGATAATCTCTTGTACGTATTAAAGTTGCCTTTCTATCATTTTCATTTGAATCCAGATAAATAGTATCCGCCAGATGTATCCAGGGTTGCAGAATGCTTTCAATGCTATCCAGCCATACTATTGTTTTTATTCCACTTATGCTTACAGCTTCCTCCTTACGTAATCTTTTACCATCCCATTTTTCTTTAAGTTCATTTGGCCTAACTAATACCAATACTTCTCTATATTTTGGATCAGGATTGTCCGGAAAAAGTATAACCATAGAATCCTCTTGGGTAATTCCGCATAACCAGTATAAATTGCTATTCTGACGAAAAGTATAAAGAGTGTCGCCATTACTTGGAGTTTCATCATTGCTTAAAAAAATAGCAATGGAATTGGGCTTCATCTTTTCAATAAAGCGCTTTCGGTTGGTTGCGAATAATTCTGAATTCAAAGGAAGATTTTTCATTATCTGATTTTTATGAGCGTGGCAAAGTAACCGAAATGATGAAAATATTGAGGCATTTAAATAATTTATTTTATACAGCAGATGCTATCATTTGTTAATTGATCAATCTTTTGACCCCTTATTTAAATTTTAAGAAATCATTTTATAAGTTACTATTTGAATGACAGCAGGTTATATTGTGTACTACTTACACAGGATAAAGAGCGCGAAATTTTTATAGACTACCTTTGTACTCTAAAAACGATTGCTTGCTATGTCAGTACCTACAATTTCGTTCTCGAAAGAGAACCTGGTAGCGCTTTCCCTAAAAAATCTGGAAAGTGTACACTACCAATCCAGCCCCGATGAACTAATACAAGATACATTGCAAATGGGAGAAGGGGTTTTAACAGATACCGGTGCACTTGCTATAAATACCGGAGAATTTACTGGACGTTCACCTAAAGACAAATTCACAGTTAAAGACGAGATCACTGAAAACTCAGTTCATTGGAATGAATTCAACATTCCTATAGATGAAAAGTATTTCCATATTATTCACAACCGCATGGTTGATTATCTCAATTTAAAAAAGAAAATATGGATACGTGATTGCTATGCCTGTGCTGATCCAAGATATAGACTCAATATCAGAGTGATAAATGAAAAGCCCTGGACCAATCTCTTTGCCTATAACATGTTCCTTCGTCCAGAAGAAGAAGAATTGGATAATTTTAAACCTGACTGGCATATACTTTCTGCTCCAGGTTTAAAGCTTGATCCCAAAGAATGCGGAGTAAGGCAACAAAATGCTGTAGTAGTTTCATTCAGGCACAAAACAATATTAATTGCCGGTTCTGGATATACCGGAGAAACCAAAAAAGGGATCTTTTCTATTTTAAATTACATTCTTCCCTATGAAAAAAATGTATTAAGCATGCATTGCAGCGCCAATGTTGGAGAATTTGGAGATACAGCTATATTCTTCGGCTTAAGCGGTACAGGTAAGACCACTTTAAGTACTGATCCGAACAGAAAGCTTATTGGAGATGATGAACATGGATGGACAGAAGATAATGTGTTCAATTTTGAAGGTGGGTGTTATGCAAAGCTCATTAACCTTTCTGAAGATAAAGAACCTGAAATATTTAATGCTATACGTTCCGGAGCGATTGTAGAAAATATTCGCTTCTTTCCTGGTACTAACCGCATTAATTTTGATGATGGTTCTATAACAGAAAATACAAGGGTATCTTACCCATTGGATTTTATTAGTAATGCTCAGGAACCATCTGTTGGACCTGTACCTAAAAACATATTCTTTTTAACTTGTGATGCGTATGGAGTTTTACCTCCGATTTCCAAATTAAGCAAAGGTCAGGCTATGTATCAGTTCATTTCCGGCTATACAGCTAAAGTAGCCGGTACCGAAACAGGCATCACAGAACCTAAACCAACATTCAGCGCCTGTTTTGGGGCTCCTTTCATGCCGTTGCATCCTGCTCAATATGCTCATATGCTTGGAAAGAAAATGGAAACGCACAATGTAAACGTATGGTTGGTAAATACAGGATGGTCTGGTGGATCTTATGGAATAGGTAAGCGTATTAAGCTGGCTTATACAAGAAAAATGATCACAGCCGCTCTCGAAGGAAAGTTGAATAATATAGATACTGTTACTGACCCTGTCTTTGGATTTCAGGTTCCAAAAGAAGTTAAGGGGATTCCTTCAGAGATCCTGATCCCTAAAAATACCTGGGAAGATAAAAAAGCCTATGATGAAAAGGCAAAATACCTTGCTTCATTATTTACTTCCAATTTTTCCAAATATGCATCCTGTGCATCTGAAGAAACCTTAAAAGCAGGTCCAATAGCTTAGTTTACATATTATAATTATCTAACAGGGGAAGAGCCTTATCCATAAAGCTTTTCCCCTTTTTTTATTCAGATCACAGGTTTAAAATGGGATTCAAACTTTCTATAAAGCCATATCGTCGAATTTAACGGCTGTTAACTAAAGTTTTTGAAAGAGTTTTTTAAATTTATTAACGATCCAATGAAGAACCAATAAAAATATTTTTAATCTAATATCCGTTAAAAAACACCATGAATCTTCTCCACCTATTCGCCATCCCACTATTTGTGGTTAGTTTTTCTGGTCATCCGGCACCTGATAAAGCACCTAATTCCGAACCAGTTAAAAAAGAAATCATTACCATTGGCAAAAAAGAAACTGCTGATGAAATTCCGTGGATGTCTGAAAGAAGACTTACCTGGGAGGACTATTTATGTGATCCTGTAAGAAATACAGATGCAGTTGCCTCCACGAGTACTTCCCTGGGAATAGCATACCAGGTTATCAATGGCCGTTTAACGTACCATATTACGTGTGGATTTTCCAAGACTAAATCGTGGGGATTGGTTCGTACGAATTATATACTCGCACACGAACAGGGACATTTTGATATAACTGAAATATTTGCCCGCAAGCTTTACGAAGCATTGCAGAATTACCAATTCAACAGAAGAACTTTCAAAAGAGATATTGGCGAAATATATCAATCCATTGTTCGCCAAAAAGAAGAATACCAGGAACAATATGACGGTGATACTGATCACAGTCGCAATAGAAAAGTGCAGTTCAAATGGCTGGATAGCATTGATAATCTTCTTTCTGAAACAGACGTTTACTCCAACTATCCATAATTAATTATTAATTATAATTATTAACTATTAGTTTCTGCTTCAGACTAAAACAATCCATATAATTGTGCATCTACCCTATTAATAATGCTTCCCAAATCTTCTTCATTTTCGGGAAAGCGATTATCATCAACATTTACGATAAGTAATGGTCCTTCTTTGTAAGTGTCTATCCATTTATTGTAATACTCATTAAGCCTTTTAAGGTAATCAAGACGGATATTCTCTTCATATTCCCTACCCCGTTTTTGTATCTGACCTACCAAAGTTGGAACAGAAGCCTGCAGGTAGATCAAAAGATCCGGTGGCTCAATCATGGATTTAAGGGTTTGGAAAAATTTAAAATAATTATCAAAATCCCTTTTGCTCATTAATCCCATTTCATGAAGGTTAGGGGCGAAAATATGAGCATCTTCGTAAATAGTGCGGTCCTGAATTACAGTCTCTGTACCATGATGGATTTCCAATAGCTGGTTGATACGGCTGTTTAAGAAATAGATCTGAAGCTGAAAGCTCCACCTGGGCATATCGTCATAAAAATCATACAGGTAGGGATTATGGTCAACATCTTCAAAATGAGGTATCCATTTATAATGCTTGCTTAATAATTCTGTCAGAGTAGTTTTTCCGGCGCCTATATTCCCGGCTACAGCAATATGCTTCGGTTTTTTGTTTTTCGCCATATTTATTCAGCCTCCCTAAAAGCAGGGATTAAAAGAATTTTTAAAAATAGAGATTTCACACT
>JBJMLT010000144.1:0-4936 GCA_045805165.1 Flavisolibacter sp. | reverse complement strand
GATTTATTACTATAATCATTTTATTGGTAAAAGAAGATTGGATCTTATAGTAGAAGACAATGTATTAATTGAAATTAAGGCGATAAGTCAATTGGAAGAAGGAAGTATTAGTCAGGTTTTGAATTATTTGAATATTTTTGAAATAGAAGTCGGATTATTATTAAATTTTGGAGAAAAAAGTCTTCGATTTAAGAGGTTTATTAATACAAAAAAATCAATAAAATCCATTTAAAAATCAGCGAAATCAGCGATAAATAATCAGTGAAATCCATTTAAATCAGTGAAATCAGAGATATATGTTCGAGTCACTTCAGGAAAGATTAGAGGGCGCGTTTAAAAATCTTAAAGGTGAAGGAAGAATTACAGAGCTAAATGTGGCATCTACCGTTAAAGAAATCAGGAGAGCCCTTGTTGATGGCGATGTTAATTATAAAATAGCCAAAGATTTTACAGATACAGTAAGAGAAAAAGCGCTTGGTGAAAAAGTGCTTACTGCTATTAGCCCAAGTCAGTTAATGGTAAAGATCGTAAAAGATGAATTAGCCCATCTTATGGGTGGACAGGCAGCCGAATTTAATTTCAAAGGATCTCCCGCTGTTATTTTAATTGCAGGACTACAAGGCAGTGGTAAAACCACTTTCAGCGCAAAGCTTGCCAATTATCTTAAAAGACAAAAATTATCTCCAATGCTGGTTGCAGCCGATGTATACAGACCTGCCGCCATGGAGCAACTCAGAATATTAGGTGAACAAATCGAAGTGGAAGTACACCTGGAACCTGAAAATAAAAATCCGGTTGAAATAGCGCAAAACGCGATAAAAGAAAGCAGAAGTAAAAATAAAAATGTAGTAATAATCGATACTGCCGGTAGGTTGGCAATAGATGAAGCCATGATGACTGAAGTGGCTAATATTAAAAATGCAGTTAATCCACACGAAATATTATTTGTTGTAGATAGCATGACTGGTCAGGATGCTGTGAATACTGCCAAGGCATTTAATGACCGATTAGATTTTACAGGAGTAGTATTAACTAAACTGGATGGAGATACAAGAGGTGGTGCCGCCTTATCCATTAAGTACACAGTTAATAAACCTATTAAATTTATTAGTAGCGGCGAAAAACTGGACACACTAGATATTTTTTATCCTGAAAGAATGGCTCAGAGAATACTGGGCATGGGCGATATTACTACCCTTGTAGAAAAAGCCCAAGAGCAATTTGATGAGGCGCAGGCGCGTAAGCTGGAAAAAAAGATCAGAAAGAATCAGTTTGACTTTGCCGATTTTAAGCAGCAGTTGGAACAGATCAAAAGAATGGGGAATCTTAAAGACCTAATGGGAATGATTCCTGGGGTCGGCAAACAGATAAAGGACATTGATATAAGCGACGATTCATTTAAAGGAATTGAAGCAATAATAAATTCCATGACTCCAGTCGAAAGAGCAAATCCCGATTTAATAGATGGAAGCAGAAGAAAAAGAATTGCGAAGGGATGCGGAAAAGATATTACCGAAGTCAACGCATTTATGAAACAGTTCGAACAAATGCGTGATATGATGAAAATGATGAATAAAATGCCAATGGGTAAAATGATGCCGGGAATGAAGAGATAAAACGCATTTATCCTGCTCATTAGTTGAAAATCAAGGTATTTAGGAGTTTTATAAATTCTTTATTGGCTTTTTAAGCTGCAAATACTAGATTTGCAGCTTAACATATATTTTTTCACCGCATTTAAATTTCTATTTAAGATGCCAGTTAAAATCCGTTTACAAAGACACGGGTCTAAAAAAAGACCCTTTTACTTCATTGTAGTTGCAGATGCTCGCAGTCCACGCGATGGTAAATTCATTCAAAAATTAGGTACGTACAATCCTCTTACATCACCTGCCACTGTGCAGATTGATCGTCAAAGGTCATTGGAATGGCTTCATAAAGGAGCACAACCAACCGATACCGTTCGTAAGATCTTATCTTATAAGGGAGTACTGTATTTAAAACATTTACTACGCGGTGTTCAATTAGGTTTGTTTGATGAAGCAACCGCCATGGAAAAATTCCAAAAATGGCATTCCGAACATGAAGTTCAGGTAAGGAAACGCCAGGAAGAAGCTCAACGCGAAAGAAGAGGCAGAAGGAATCCACCTTATCGTCGTCAGGAAAGAAGACCTGCAGGTAATGCCGGATCCGAAGGCTAGTTCTACCCGGGACCTTCAAATTGATTAAGGTGGCTAATTTTAGCCACCTTTTTTATTATCATAGATTGATTCGATCATGATTCATCAGTTTTCCTGAATCGTTGGTAAAGAATAACAATAGCTTACTTAGGTTCTTTAATTTCTACAATAAAGGTTTATTGCATAGAGAACTTCATACCTATTTTTGAAGAATGACAGATTATATTAAGGCGGGAAGGATTGTGGCTAGCTTTGGATTAAAAGGTGAATTGATCATTAAACATAACCTTGGAAAAAAAACTTTGCTGAAAGGCTTAAAAGCTCTATTTATTGAAGAAAAAAAAGAAAGTTTTATTCCGTGGTTTATTGAATCGGTTAAAATTAAAGGGGCAGACGAATTAATTATAAAATTAGAAGGCATTTCATCAAAAGAAGAAGCTGGCAAATTGACCCAAAAAGATATATGGGTTCCTGAATCTGATTTTAAGAAATATTCAATTTCCAGTTCTCCGGTAAATCTGCTTGGATTTATTATAATTGAAGAAGATAAAGAACTGGGGAAAATAATTGAAGTCATTGAGCAACCGCACCAATTACTATGCACTATAGTTTTAAATGACAAAGAAGTTTATATACCTCTTCATCAGGAGACTTTAAAAAAAATTGACCGTAAAAAGAAGCAGGTTATAGTCGAGCTGCCTCCAGGATTACTGGAAATTTATCAGTAGTTATACCAAGAGATTTAATGGTATTTCTCGCCTGGATCATATGTCTTTGCTCATGTGCTACTAAAAATCGAAAGGCATCCCCAAGCTTTAAGCGAATTAATTTGCTAAAAGAAACAGGTATTCGGATCGTGTTCAAATTTCTTCTTCTTGCCACTTGCAGTAATTGCAATATTTTATTCTGCTGTTGAAAAAATTCATTGAATACGGTTTCAATATGCAATCCTCTGGAAGGACAAAAAGCTTTTGCTGTTTTCATTGTATTATTGATCTCGAAAATATTCTTAGGCATCATCATATTGGCAAAATAATTTCCAAAAAGACCTGAAACAAACCACGCACTCGTTTCTTTTGATATAGGGGCCATTTCCCTTTCCATTATAGGTAAATAATGTCTATTATACATATTCAAATGTTCTAGTACCTGTGCTACACTCCATTTACCCTCTTCCGGAGGATAACTTAACTTAACTTCATCTGCAGATTTTAAATGTTCCGCAGCAAGAATGATCTGATGGATATCTTTTTCTAACTGGTCAATAAGTTCCTCGCTTTTAAATTTTTTCATTTGCTGAAAGGTTTATTTTAGCTATTACGTATAAATGCAAAATCTTTGCCCAACCCTGATCTAATAGGAGAACAATGATTTTTATGATTTAAGGCTTATTAGGAAACAGGATCTTGTTGATATTAAGAAATTGTAAATCGTAAATTGTAAATTGTAAATCATATAACCTCAATCTATTAACTCACAATCAAACAGGCATATTGCTCATTTTGATCTGGATGCATTCTTTGTGTCTGTGGAAATACTGAAAAATCCAGAACTTAAAGGGAAGCCATTAATTGTAGGTGGAGATGGCATCCGGGGAATAGTGGCTGCCTGCAGCTATGAGGCCAGGAAATATGGCATCCAAAGTGCCATGCCGGCTATGACAGCCAAAAGGCTCTGTCCCGAGGCTATCTTTATAAAAGGGAGCTATCACGATTACAGTAAGTATTCTAGAATTGTTACTGAGATTATTGAATCTTCGGTTCCGCTTTATGAAAAAGCTTCAGTAGATGAATTTTATATTGACCTCACCGGAATGGATAAATTTTTTGGAGTTAGCCAATACACTAAGAATTTAAGAGAGAAAATAATAAAGGAAACCGGGCTGCCTATTTCATGTGGCCTTTCAACGAGCAAAATTGTAAGTAAAATGGCTACCAATGAAGCAAAGCCTAATGGATATCTTGAAGTACCCTATGGTAAAGAAACAGCGTTTTTATGGCCATTAACTATTGACAAGATCCCAATGGTAGGCACTCAAACGCAGCAACAGTTACATAGCATGGGCATTGATTACATAGGGCAGCTGGCGCATGCTGGGCCCGAACAACTAGAATATGCATTTGGCAAATGGGGAAGAAAATTATGGGAAAAATCATATGGCATATCCGATTCCATTGTAGAAGCTTATAGCGAGCAAAGATCTATTTCTCATGAAAACACATTTAATGAAGATAGTGCAGACGAAGGTTTTTTACACACTGAATTGATTCGCTTAACAAGTGAAACTGCCTATGATCTAAGAGAAGATAAAAAGCTTACCGGTTGCATTACTATAAAACTACGTTATGCGGATTTTACAACAGTCTCTAAACAAGAAGTTATAGACTATACAGCTATAGATACTATTCTGCAGGCAAAAGCCAAAGATATCTTTAATCAATTATATAAGAAAGGAGAAAAAATACGGCTTTTAGGCATAAGGTTCAGTCATCTTATCCCAATGACATTGCAAATGAATCTATTTGACGATGCTGCCGAAAAATTAGTATTATTTCAAACAATAGATAAGATCAAAAATCAATTTGGAAGTAATGTAATTACAAAAGCAATCAATTTGAAAAACGATAATAATAAATAAACATTATCGGCTGGTGATAATAATAATGGCAGTATTGTGGTAGTATTAGAAGAAGCAATTTACCTTGTAGTGTTGTTAACCAATACTCTTGAATGATCTAGTTTGCCGTCCTTCTTTT
>JBJMLT010000143.1:0-2642 GCA_045805165.1 Flavisolibacter sp. | reverse complement strand
GTAGTGATCAATTCACTCAAAGCCATTGCTACTTTTTTCGCCGGTGTTATTCTGTCTTCTCCATACAATATCATTGAATGCGAAATATCGATCATCAGTACCGTTGAGGTTTGAGATTTGAAATCAGTTTCCCTTATCTGAAGATCATCTTCCTGCATGGTAAACGAATCAAGACCATGATTGATCTGTGCATTGCGTATGGATTCTGTAAAATCAATTTGTTCCAGCATGTCTCCAAACTGGAATGGACGGCTGTCCGGACTAATTTCATCACCCAGGCCCGGTTTAAATGTCTGATGGTCTCCGCTTTTTGTTTTCTTTAGTTTTCCGAATATTTCTTCCAGGCTTCTTTTACGAATTCCCTGCTCTGTTTTTGGAGTGATCTTTATTTCCGATTTGTCTTCTTTTTCTGTTATGTATCCTTTATCCTTCAGGTCCTCATAAAAATCTCCCATTCCATATTCTTCGCCTGTCAGTTCATATTCCCTGTCCAATTGGTTTAGCCATTGCATGGCTTCTCCAACATCTCCATTAGTATAGGTAAGTATTTGCATGAAAAGATCCAGAAGCTGGTTAAACTTGGATTTGCCTTGTTCGTTGGGATCAAACTTCGAAAATTGGAAGCCTCTCATAGACCTTACAATCTACAACAATTATGCAGTGTTTATTCTTTCCGCAATGTTAAACAAAAAAAACCCTCTTTCGGAAGGGTTTTTTTTGTAAATTATTGAGATTATTTATTTGGTGCTCCCTTACCAGAATCCCTTAGCTGGCCAGGGATTTCCTTAACATTAGCTGGTGAAGGATTATATTGCTTTTCCCATTGGTCCAGAATTCGTAAATACTGATCGCAATCCTGTTCATCATTGGCAAAAGGTGCGTAATATTCTTCTTTATAATTCTTTAGATAATTATAATATTTCTTCTGATCATTCAGATCCTTGGATATTGCTTGTCTCAACTTGCCCGCTAATGCCATGTCACCGGATTTATAGGCTGCTTCTAAATAGAACATTCCAACCTGGTTATGGGCATTGCCTCTGCTTATCATGGCATATGGCATATCTTCTGGCTTTATCAGGCTTTCAGATTTATTTAATACATCAACAGCTTCTTGTTTACGGCCCATATCAGCAAGTGAACTTGCCTCAGTGGCATAAGCAGATCTTATGCTTAGTAAATGTCTTCTGTTTTCTTCATCAAAATAAACACCAGGCACATTTGCATTTCCGGATCTGAATTTAGTAAGCAATAGATCCTTTGTTTTATCAACGTCTATGCCTCTTCCTTTGTCATTGCGAACTGGCGTAAGGTGAAAGATCAGGCCTTCCTGTTTCAAATAAGGTCCAAATCCAATTTCACCATAGGGAGAGGTAAAGCATATCGGTCTTTTCCAATCGCTCGCAGCCAGTATATTTAGCATCGTTAACTGATCAAGAGAAAGATATCCTTTATTTTCAGGTATATCGATCTGTATTTGGGTGCTTAACGAATCTGTAGGCCTTACCAATCCTGCTTTCCGGACATAGGCAGTATCAACCGGAACTATTAAATGTTTGCTGGTAAAGTAAACATGAGCATCAGATTTGTCTTCACTGTTAAGTAATGGGCCTATCTTATTCTTCATGACATCAAACAAAAGCTGCGGCTTATTATCTGCTGCATCCGGCTTATAAGCTATGTAGGAAAGACCTCTGATTTGATCCTCATTCCAGATAACATTAATGGGATCACTTGCATTTACTTTATGCCTTAATTCATTTACATACCAGTCAATTCCTAAAAGGCTGGTATTAATTATCCTGATGTCTGGACGCACTCCCTCAACTTCCTGTGCATACCATAAAGGATAAGTATCATTGTCTCCAAACGTAAATAAAACTGCGTTTTGAGGACAACTGTTCAGATAATCTTTTGCAATATCCGGAGCAAGTAATTTGTTGCTCCTGTCATGGTCATCCCATTCCTGCGCTCCCATAATTATTGGTGCAAGCAGGCAAATAAGTCCTGATACAAGTCCCGCGGTCCTCAGGTTATTTTTTGCAACCATGCGGATTATATAGGTAATTGCTATAGTTAATAGAATATAAAGTATAGTAATTAAAATAGCACCAATAATAGCTGCACTCATAGATCCTGCCACACTACTCATAAGGCAAATACAGAAGGTCAGTATGCTTCCATAGACCAATACATTATTGAAAGAGATCTTGTCTGCCTGCTCCCTTGCAAGCCGCACAAAGGCAACCACCGCTAATCCTATCCAAATGGCAAAAGCGTAAAAGGATCCTGCGTAAGCATAATCTCGTTCACGTGGTTGATTGCCTGCCTGGTTGAGATAAATAACAATGGCTATTCCTGTAAAAAAGAAAAGAAGAAAAGTAACGATCCAGTCTTTTCTGTCTCGTATAAAATGATATATACAACCTATGATGCCTAATAAAAATGGAAGTAGGAATAATTTGTTGGTAGCCTTATTATGTTTAATACTGTCTGGCAATTTTGATTGATCTCCAAGCAAAGAATTATCTATAAAGGAAATACCGGTGATCCAGTTTCCGTCACGCTTATTGCCGGAACCTTGTATATCATTCTGGCGTCCCGAAAAATTCCACATAAAATAACGCCAGTACATGAATCCC
>JBJMLT010000142.1:0-2855 GCA_045805165.1 Flavisolibacter sp. | reverse complement strand
ATAACCTTTTTTTTGATAATGATGATGTAATGGACTCATTAAAAAAATCCTTCTCCCCTTTCCATATTTCCTTTTTGTGTATTTGAAATAAGATACCTGGGTAACCACACTTATATTTTCCACCAGGAATACTCCACAAATGATTGGTATTAATAATTCTTTATGAACAATTATAGCTAATGCTGCTATAATGCCACCGAGTGTAAGGCTTCCGGTATCTCCCATAAAAACCTGCGCGGGATAGGAATTATACCACAGAAATCCAACACAGGCACCTATCATCGAACCAATGAATATCGATAATTCTGCCAGGTTCGGTATGTACATTATATTCAGATATTCCGCGAACAGCAGACTACCACTTGCATAAGCGAAAATTCCCAGGCATATGCTTATTATCGCAGATGTTCCTGTAGCCAGGCCATCCAGTCCATCAGTAATATTAGCGCCATTAGAAACTGCAGTAACTATGAAAATAACTATAAGTATATATAAGATCCATGAATAACTACGCCATGCAGAGGGCAATAATTTAGAATAATTAAATTCATGCCCTTTGATAAATGGAATAGTAGTAACAGGAACTTTTGTTTCCACAAAATATTTAGTATGTCCATTTATTTCTTTTGCTATGATAGAGCTATCAGTTTTGGAAGGTGTTCCAATATATTCACGCCATGTTTTTACATTTCCATTGAACCATAAGGTAGCGCCAACAGTTATACCCAGTGCTACCTGTCCAAAAACTTTAAGCCATCCCGCCAGTCCATCCTTGTCTCCTTTTCTGTAAGGCTTGCCTTTGTCCTGGGCTTCTCTTTTTGCTTTTAATTTTAGATAATCATCAATAAACCCAATGGCACCTAGCCATATTGTACTGAATAACATCAGCCGTACATAAACTTTTGTAAGATTAGCAAGTAATAATGTAGGGATAAGAATAGCAAGAATGATAATGATACCTCCCATCGTTGGCGTACCTTTTTTCTGTTGTTCCCCTTGCAATCCCAGTTCCCTTACAGATTCGCCAATTTGCTTATTGCTTAAATAGTTAATAAGCTTCTTTCCAAATACTGTAGTTATGACTAATGATAATATAACAGATATAAGTACACGGAATGTAATGAATTGAAATAACGCGCTTCCCGGAAACCGGATGTTATTTGCCCTGAACCATTCAAATAAGTGATAAAGCATGTTATTTTAATCCATTTATATTTTCTATTCTATTTTCCAAGTAATTCAATCATTTCAGTCAGCACTTCTTTATCATCGAAATGATATTTCACACCTTTTATTTCCTGGTATTTTTCATGACCCTTACCGGCGATCAATACAATGTCATCCTGTTTTGCCATTCCTACAGCTGTTTTAATAGCCTGTTTCCTGTCAGCAATGGAAACCGATTTTCTTTTTGCTGCTGTACTAAGCGTAGCCTCCATGTCATTCAATATTTCCAAAGGGTCTTCGCTTCTTGGATTATCGCTAGTAAATATTACTTTGTCGCTGTGTTCACAAGCCACTTCAGCCATAATTGGCCTTTTTGTTTTATCCCTGTCTCCTCCGCAACCAACTACTGTTATTATCTGCTCATGCCCCTGTTTTAATCTTTTAATCGTATTCAATACATTCAATAATGCATCAGGTGTATGTGCGTAGTCTACAATACCAATGAACTTTTCTTTAGGTGAAATGATATAGTCAAATCTCCCTTCAGCTCCTGTTATATTGCTGAGGCATTCAAGAACCTTTGATTTTTCTTCCCCAAGACTGAGTGCAGCACCATAAACAGCTAAAAGATTATATGCATTAAATTCTCCAATCAGTCTGAAATGCACTTCCTTATCATTTACATCCATGATAAGCCCCGTGAGATTATTTTCTAAAACCTTTCCTTTAAAATCAGCTGCTGTTTTAAGACTATAGGTTAATTTTTTTGCAGGAGTATTCTGCACCATTACATTACCTCGCTTATCGTCGAGATTAGTTATGGCAAAAGAGGATGATGGCAGTTGGTCAAAGAAACCTTTTTTGGCTTTTAGATATTCGTCAAAGGTTTTATGGTAGTCAAGGTGGTCGTGAGTAATATTACTGAATATGCCTCCAGCAAACTGCAAACCGGCAATCCGTTTTTGGTGCACTGCATGAGAGCTTACTTCCATAAATGCATATTCACATCCTTCATCCACCATTTGCTTCAATAATGCATTTAAACTTATTGTATCAGGTGTAGTATGTGTAGAAGGGATCACCTTTCCGGCGATCTGGTTTTCGACGGTACTAATTAGCCCGCATTTATAACCAAGACAGTTAAAAAGCTTATATAATAAAGTAGCGATGGTAGTTTTACCATTCGTTCCAGTAACTCCAACCAGTTTTAGTTTTAAAGAAGGTTGTCCGTAAAAATTATGTGCTATTTGCCCAGCAGCTTCTGCACTATTTGTTACCTGAACATAAGTACATTCGTTTGAAAGTACTTTAGGAAATTCTTCGCATACTATTGCCGATGCACCAGATACAATTGCCTTTTCTATGAATTTATGACCGTCAACGGCTACGCCTTTGACTGCAATGAATAAGCTACCTGAAATGATCTTTCTGGAATCGATCTGCACATCCTTAATGGAAATATCGGTCTTCCCTGATAATGCAGTTGTCCTTACTTTATATAATATATCACTTAGCTTCTTCATTAATTCAACAAAATCGTAACGGTTTGATTTTTATTAATTAGTGTTCCTGGTAAAACATCCTGAGCAACCACTTTACCTCTTCCGCTTAAAGCCACTTTCATATTCATATTCTCAAGAAGGTAGACTGCATCCTTAAGCGTCATGCTTCTTACATCAGGCATTACT
>JBJMLT010000141.1:0-7621 GCA_045805165.1 Flavisolibacter sp. | reverse complement strand
TATGCTTAACAAGATACATCCCGGCATAATTGAGTAACGCCGCTTCTGTAATTGCTACAAATATATTTCCCGGCAATTCGAATAAAGTCGGCATATCCATTAAAGTATCTTCTTTTATTCCCGAAAGATGAGCCGTTGTATAATACCCTTCATGAGAAGTAGTAAATGATGGAAGAAGTAATGCATGAACTATTGGGTCTTCTATAAATTTGAATGTTGAATGTTCATCTTTTAAAATATAATCCTTCCAGTTAGCCTGCTCTGGAAAACTATATCTGAATGCAAAGCCATCATTAAACGCTCTTACTATAAGGTTTATTTTATATCGGGATGGAGTATTCTGAATAAAAGGAATTACGATCTCTGAATAAGCATCATGCACTTTACTGCTTTTCCCTGTTATCAATTCATAATCATCAAAGGATTGATAGTAAGAAGGTTTTAAAATCTTCCAGTTTCTAAAAGAAAAGCCATCAAATTCAAGTGATAATGGAGAAGCTTTTATAATATCAGTGGACTTATACTTTATAGAATATTCTGGACTGCCATTATTAATTTGCAACGTGAATAAGATCTGCTTATCGGGAGATGAAATTTCGATCTTTCTGCATATGCCATTGTATGAACTGATAATACTAACTAATAAAAACAAATAGAATACTTTATTCATTCAATGTTTTATATTGAAGTTACAGTACCCTGTTTAATATTGATCTTATAGTTTAAAGAAAATAAAAAAGCCTCCGTATTTCAAGGAGGCTTTTTATAGATCATTTATTAAGTTTGAGGTAATTCTTCAACTTCTCTTTCGTGCGCATGTAGTCTTTTAAGTTTTCTTCTGCCATAGGATAGCTTCGTAATAACAA
Organism: Flavisolibacter sp.; assembly: GCA_045805165.1. GTDB lineage: Bacteria > Bacteroidota > Bacteroidia > Chitinophagales > Chitinophagaceae > Flavisolibacter. The sequence continues at coordinate 6,755 of JBJMLT010000141.1, read as the reverse complement.
CAAACAATACAGGCACAATAAATATTGCCAGCATAGTAGCAGCCAGCATACCTCCCAATACTGTCCATCCGATTGTGGAACGGGCAATCGCACCGGCTCCTTTTGCAAATGCCAGTGGCATAACGCCAAGGATAAATGCCATTGAGGTCATAATGATCGGACGCAATCTTATTCGTACAGCATCTAAAGTAGCTTGTACTACTTCCATGCCGGAGTCTACTCGTTCCTTTGCAAATTCAACAATAAGAATGGCATTCTTCGCTGCAAGGCCAATTAAAGTGATCAATCCAATTTGTGCGTAAACGTTATCCGTTAGTCTGGGTATAAAAGTTAATGTAAGTATGGCGCCAAAGGCTCCAAGGGGAACAGCCAATAAAACCGAGAAGGGAACCGCCCAGCTTTCATACAAAGCTGCAAGGAATAAGAATACAAAAACAATGGAAAGAATGAATATATAAGTAGTAGTGGTGCCTGCATTGATCTCTTCACGGCTTAAGCCGGAAAATTCATATCCATAGCCCTGTGGTAGAACTTTAGCTGCTACTTCCTGCAATGCCTTAATTGCCTGGCCACTGCTATATCCTGGGTTCGTTCCTCCATTTATTTCTGCTGTTCGGAATAAATTATAATGTGTTATCAAAGGAGCTTGTTCTGTAATTTTATAAGAGACAAGGGTACTTAGCGGTATCATTTGACCTTGCTGGTTGCGCACATAATATTGTTGCAGATTTTGAATATCATTTCTGTAACTGGAATCCGCCTGAGCTACAACTCTGAAATTTCTACCGTAAATAGAAAAATCATTTACATAACGGCTTCCTAAAAATGTTTGCATGGTTGTATAAACATCTGCTATGGAAACACCCAGCTTTTTACATTTATCCCTGTCAACATCCACCTGATAACCCGGAGTCCTCGCGGTGAAGAATGAGAATGCACGATTGATCTCAGGCCTTTTATTTATTTCACCAACAAAGTTTTGAACAACCCTCTCAAATGTTTTTATATCATCTGTGCTTTCCCTTTGTTCTAATTCAAATGAAAATCCCCCGGTAGCGCCAAGGCCAGGAATCGCGGGTGGAGATATAACTACAACATTAGCTTCCTTTATTCGTGCAAATTGTTTTTGTAACGTTGCAATCATCCCCTGTAGCTGCAATTTTTTATCTTTCCTTTCATCCCAGGGCTTTAACTGGGCAAATATGGTACCGCTATTGGATTTGGTTGCAAACGTTACTACATTCAATCCACCCAAAGCAGCAAAGTGTGCAATTCCAGGCGTTTGACGCATAATATTCATTACAGTATCAATAACTCCAAGACTTCTGGTTGTTGATGAAGCTTCAGGTAATTCAAATGTTACATATAGTCTTCCTTCATCTTCTGTTGGAATAAAACCAGTCGGTTTGTTCTTGAACAATAATGTGGTTCCTACAAAAATGCAAAGAAGAAGTACAATAACGAATTTCGAACCTTTGATAGCTCTTCTTACACCATAGGTATAATTATTGGAAGTCCGGTTGAACCATCCGTTGAATTTATAAAAGAACTTATTCAAGCCTTTTGAATGCTTATCAATATGCATAGGCTTTAATAAAAGCATGCATAAAGCAGGCGTAAGCGAAAGTGCAACGAATGCAGATATCAAAACTGAAATGGCAATTGTTATGGCAAATTGCTGATATAATCTTCCCACTATGCCGGGAATAAATCCTACAGGTACAAATACGGCAGCAAGTATTAAAGCTATAGCCACAACAGGCCCGGAAATATCTTTCATTGCTCTGTAGGTTGCTTCCCTTGCCGATAATTTCTGGTGATCTATATAATGTTGTACAGCTTCCACCACAACTATGGCATCATCCACAACAATACCAATAGCCAGCACGAATCCGAATAAGGTTAATGTATTTACAGTAAAGCCGAGTGGAACAAAGAAAGCAAAGGTTCCTATAATGGAAACAGGTATTGCCAAAATGGGAATAAGCGTTGCACGCCAGTTTTGCAGGAATAAGAACACTACAAGTACAACAAGTCCTAATGCTATCAATAATGTATGTAGAACTTCAGAAATGGAAACTTTTACTACTGAAATAGATTCAAATGGAACTACGTAATCAATATCTTTTGGAAAAGATTTTTTTAATCTTTCCATTGTTTCAACAACTCCATCAGCAGTCGAAACAGCATTACTGCCCGGAGCCTGATAAATAAGAAGGTAAGAAGCCCTTTTGCCATCTACAAAAGAATTGCTGGCATAGCTGAATTTGCCTAGCTGTACCCTTGCAACATCTTTTAAATAAACAATGGATCCCTGAGATGGATTTGAGCGCACAACAACATTTCTGAATTGATCTTCTGATGTCAACCGGCTATTCGTAAACACAGTGTATTCAAAAGCTTGAAGAGAATTTTGCGGTGGCGCTCCAACAGATCCTGCAGCTATTTGAATATTCTGTTCCTGTAGGGCGGCAACTACTTCATTTGCCGTAATTCCTAACTGTGCAAGCCGATCCGGTTGTAACCATATGCGCATGCTAAAATCATCTGCACGTGATAATACATCCCCAACTCCTTTCACACGAAGCAAAGCGTCGCGCACGAATACATTGGTATAGTTGTCAACGAATGTAACTCCATGACTTCCTGCCGGAGAATACATAGCAACCAGCATCAGGATGCTAGGGTTTCTTTTTCTGGTTGTGAGACCTAATTGTTTAACCACATCAGGTAACTGGGGAGTTGCAATACCTACCCTGTTCTGAATATCCATTGCTGCCACATCTGCATTGGTGCCCACATTAAGAGTAACAGTAATGGTTGATCTTCCATCATTGGTGCTGTTTCCCGTCATATAGGCCATTCCGGGAGTTCCGTTGATCTGAGTCTCAATAGGCGTTGTTACTGTCTGTTCAACTGTTTGCGCATCAGCGCCTGTAAAGCTACCGGTTACCTGAATAGTTGAAGGTGTGATCTCCGGATATTGACTCACCGGAAGATTGTATAAAGAAAGTAAACCTACTATAACAAGTACAAGTGAAATAACAATTGCCGTTATAGGTCTTTTTATAAATGTATTTGCGATCATGAATAAGCTCTGATTATTTTATCATCATTATTTTCCTGTTGCAGGAGAAGTTTGTCCACCTGACATTATTTGAACTTTTGCTCCATCTTTCAGTTTTTGAACACCTTCTGTAGCAATTAAATCGTTTACTTGTAGTCCTTCTTTTACAATTATCTTATCTCCTATTCTGTTTCCGAGAACTACTTTTTTTTGTGTTACAGTATTTCCATTCACCACATAAACAAAAAATTCTCCCATTTGTTCAACCACTCCTTTATTAGGTATCAATATTAGTGGAGTGGAATTATTGTTTTTAATGCGCATGTTCATGCTCATGCCAGGCTTTAATACTTTATTCTTATTAGGAAATGTAAGTCTGGTCTTTAAAGTACCTGTTTGAGGATCTACTGCACGATCAATTAAATATATTGAACCAGGATAAGGATAAACAGTTCCATCAGGTAATAGAAGCTGAAAGGCGGAATCAGCTTTATTTGTTCCTTTACTTTGCATTTGTGTAAACCGTGGTATTTGCTTTTCATCGATGTTTACATCTACAGCAATTGGATCATCGGAAGAAATAGTGTTCAAAATAGTAACTCCTGGAGTAACAGCCGTTCCTAATTTTACCTGTGAAATGCCTATTGTGCCATTCATTGGTGCATAGATGGTTGAATAGCGTAAACCTGTCTGTACATTCCTGACATTAGCCTGTGCGGCAGCCACCTGCATTTTAGCGGCCTGAAGATCAGCCAGCGCGTGGTCAACAACCTGTTTTGCTATGGCATCTTTCTTTGCAAGGTCCGTATAACGATCTGCATCCTGCTGTGCTTTTGCAAGATTTGATTTCGCAACATTCAGATTGGCAATGGACTGATCAACTCCTGCCTGGTATTGTTGCTGATCTATAGAATATAATTTCATTCCTTTTTTCACTTCCTGGCCATCCTTAAAATAAATGCCTGTAACATAGCCGGTAACCTGTGGTCTTATTTGCACTTCATTCAGTGCGGTTACAGTAGCAGGAAATTGATCATAATAAGTGGCATTACCTGTTTCAACTTTATAAACAGCAATTGGAACAGGTGGTGGTTGCTTAGGTGCAGATGCCTGCGGATCTCCGCAAGATGTAAGAAAAATAACCGTAGCAATAACTGAAAGTAAATGGAATCTGAAAATCATAAATGTTTTATCTCTTGTATATTTTATTAAAATTGAATAACTCCCAATGCTTTTTGCAAATCCAATTTGGCTGCAAGAGCAGAATATAAGGCATTCAGATAATTGAGCTGAGCCTCACGAAGGTCCGTCTCTGAAATGATCACATCCAGGTAAGTTTTCACTCCTGCATTATATTGTAACTGTAAAGTATTGAACACATCCTGGGCCAGGATCATATTTTCCCGAAGGGAATTTAATTCTGCCAAATTTCCCTTGTAAGTTCCTAATGCCTGCGCGTATTGTGTATTCGCCTGCAAGGTAAATGCAGTCAGATCCAATTGGTTTCTTTTAATCTGTAGTTCAGCATTATGAATGTTTTCCAGTCGTTTGCCTCCCTGGAAAATTGGAATTGAAAGTTGCACTCCTATATATGAGCTGGGATATACATTTCCATACAGATCTCCTAAACGATCATTCATAAAAGTAGGGTTATAGCTTCCAATGGCAGATACAGTAGGAAGTGTGCCCCATCGGTAATATTTTAAATTAGCCTGAAGAAGATTCTTTTCTGTTTGAAGCAACTGATATTCTATCCTGTTGTTAAGCTGCACCTGTTGTAATGTATCGGTAGCTACATCTTTTTCCATTTGAAGGCTGTCATAAATTATAGTAAGCCGGTTTTCGGCTGGATAACCCATTAATTGTTTCAGGTAAACCATTTTACCCTGAATGGTTTCAGCAATCCTTTTTCTGTCAGCCTGAGTATTGTTCAGCGATATCTGAGCCCTTTTATAATCTATTTTATCTACAATCCCACCCTGATATTGATTATAGGCATCCTGAAGGCTTCTCTTAAGGCGGATAATATTTTCATCCAGTACCTGAACCTGCCTTTGGGTAAGCAGCACATCATAATACGCTTTGCTTACTTCAACAACCACGTCAATTTTATTGCTTACCGTATGTTGCCTTGCTTGTTGTAAAACATCTCCGGCAGATTGGCTGGCTAACAGCACATCACGGTTAAAAATATTCTGATTTAAAGAAAGTCCTATTACAGAAGTATTGACTACACCTGTTTTAGCAGGATGCTTTTCTCCATTGGCATCTGGAAAAAAAGCTGTGGGCAATTGAAAATAATGTAGAAGGTTATAATTCGCATTGATCTGTGGATACCAGTCTGCAAGTCTTATTTTAATATTTGATCTTGCGATTTCTTCATCCACCGCAGATTGTTGTATAAGAGGCTGATGCTTTAATGCATATTGGATGCAATCATTTAAAGCAACATCTGTTAATAAACTGTCATTTTTTACAGGATTCTGCGCTTTAGCACTATATCCTGTAAATAAAAAGAGAAAATATATTAGATATCTGATCATATGATAAGCATGTATTAAAATCTGTTTGATAATTCTCAAGCAACAATCATTAGCCGGCATCCCTATGAGAGGTACGGTGAGATCAACACTGTGATTTTCTTTGATTGAATTCCTCACAAAGATCAAAATCGGGGTGCAAATTAAATGAAAATGAATAAATATTCATTTAATTTTGTGATGTGCGGTTAAAAGATGACAAAAAGATTGAACAGGTATTCCAGTCAACACTGGAAGTAGTTGAAGATTCCGGTCTTGCAGGCATTAATATGTGCGATGTGTCCCGCTCCGCAGGCATTGCTACCGGTACACTTTATATTTATTTTAAGAATAAGGAAGAGCTGATAAACGAGTTGTTTACTAATTGCCGGCGTGAATCTGCATCTTATTATTTCAAGGATTATGATGAGAATGAAGAATTTGAGTCGTCCTTTAAAAAGATCTTTTATAATATCCTCAATTATAAACTAACCAATTTTAGAAAATCTATCTTCCTGGAACAATACTTCCATTCCCCCTATGTAACAGAAAAAAAGAGACAGGAATCGAACAGGCTGCTTCAGCCATTTTTCGAATTGATGGATAAGGGGAAGTCAATCGGGAACATCAAGAAAATAGATAGCTTATTGTTGCTGTGGTTTGTTATTGGTTGCATAAATGAAGTCATCAAAGGCTCTCATTACCGTAAAAGACCAGTCACTGAAGATGTTAAAGACGAAATGTATAGCTTTTGCAGAAATGGAATGGCGTCGTGAATGGTAAATTTCCGAAAATTGGGAGGTCGTCAATAAGTCAAAAGTTAAAAGTCAAAACCTAAAAGTTGCTATAACTCGGATCTTTGTTTCACGCAAAGGGTGATTAATTATTTATTATTGATTATTAATTATTGGAACCCTCTCAATTTGTATTTTTGAAACCCTAATAAATAAAACAGGAAAAACTAAAAAGAAAGAACCTTTTTTCATTTTCCTTTTTTTATTTTGCCTTTTTCCCTCCTTTAAAACATATCAAAGCCATATCAAAGCCATATCAAAGCCAACTCAAAGCCAACTATAAGCCAACCTACAGTCAACCATAAGTCCTCCCCGAACCTTCCCACACAAATCCCCTTAACATTAAAATGCTAACCACTAATTATCCTATCTATT
>JBJMLT010000140.1:0-5813 GCA_045805165.1 Flavisolibacter sp. | reverse complement strand
ATGGCCCTTTTCTTTGTAATTGATAAGCGGACCCTGAATATCTAAATTATCCTGTCCCTCACTTACTTCCTCTGTAGTAATTGCTTCGGGTTTTTGATGTCCCTGCCATGGATAATAATTCCATCCATTCTGTGGAGTGAAAATGGTATAGCCAGACATACCTGCCAGGCTAACTGTTTGCTTATATCCTTTATTCTGCTCCGCAACAAATGTTAACTTTATCTGTGTGCCATTCACGTCCAGAATAGCTTCCTGTTTTATAGTATTGATCTTTGTCCACGCATCCTTTCCTCCTATGGCCTGAATGTACTTGTCAATGATCTCATCGGCAGTCTGCCCAAAAGCATTTACAATGCAGACAGAAAGAATTAAAAGAAAAAGCAGCCTTTTAAAATTCATGTTTTTTATTTTTAAAATTCGTGGGCAATATAGTAAATAGCTTCTAGCTATAAGCTTTTAGTTATAGGGTATTGCGGTCAGTTTTCGGCTATCTGCAATCAGCAATCAGAAATCAGTGATTGACGATTGACGATTGACGATTGACGATTCACGTTTTTAACATCTCAAAATAAATTCCTCGCACGGTTTTTATTACTACCGTTCATATAATATTCATTTATGAAAAAGTTACTTATACCTATCGCTTTTCTTTTCATACTTCCTTTTAGCTTTTCCTGCGGCAATCTCAATAAACTCAACCTGTCTCAGGCTGATGCCGCTTTAGCCATTCGCCAGTTATTGGAATTAGGCACCAGGGATGGTGTTCGGGGTTCCTTTACCCAACAGGCAATAATGGAAACCTTATTTCCGGAACCTATTCGTAAAACTCTTAGTACGCTTCAGCAAATTGGACTTTCAGGAGAAATTGACCGGTTTACTAATACTTTAGCTATTGCATCTGAAAAAGCTGCTGACCGCTCTATTCCAATTTTCTTAAGGGCAATAGATAACCTGAGTTTCACAGATGCACTATCTATAATAAGAAATGGTGGTACTGCAGCAACGGATTATTTAAAAACCACTACAGGCAGTGAAGTCAGACATTCAATAACTCCGGTAATGAAAGAAGCTCTGGATGAATATAAGCTCAATGAGCAATGGGATAAATTAATGAAACCCGCACAGACCCTGGCAGGAAATAAATTGAATCTTGATCTTGCAAATCTGATGGCAGGATTGGTAACTCAAAAAATGTTTGAGAAGATCGGTGAAAAAGAAAGGCTTGTTAGAACGAACATATCCTATAGAACAACACCTTTACTGCAAAAAGCATTTTCGAAAGTTTGGTAAAAAAGCATATTTATGAATGTTATTATAAATTCCTCCGCAGTGAGGAATTTTTTTTAGGTTTAATTCCAATCTGCATTTTTATTTACAATTAACAAATTGCATTTATACAATCTTTATATTCCGTATTAATTTGATTTTACGTTTCATTATGTTAAAGCAATATTTCCCAACTAATTGAATATCATATTTCTATGCTAGCCTACTACTTACTGTTAACAATTTAAGATTTGATGGCATGTTTTTCTATTACTATAGGTGAAATAAAAAATTTTATCCTAATTAAAAATCTTGGTTATGAAAAAAATGTTACCCATTCTTATTTTAATTGCAATAGTATTTGCAGCATGTCACACTAATAGTGCAACGTCAGATGCTTCAAAAATTCAATCAGGTCAGGTTCAGTTTGTAGATACTGCCGGACTTGCACAATTTCAGCAATGGAAAGCACAGAATGAACTGAGTTCTGTTAATAGTTACAAAGGAACTATTCCTCAATCAGCAATGCCTGTGCAGAAAACTGTAGTGTATTATGTTCCTAAGCATTCAAGTTCTTCAAGGTCAGCATCCAGAAGTTATAACAGTGGAAACTACAATTCAGTTTCCGGCAATACTGCTTTAAGAAAAAAGGGATGGAGTAAAGCAGCTAAAGGTGCAGCCATAGGTGCCGGTGGTGGTGCTATACTTGGTGCCATCATTAATAAACGTAATCCGCTTGTTGGTGGTGTTATAGGTGGTATACTAGGTGGTGCTGCCGGTTATGGTTACGGACATTCATTAGATAAAAAGGACGGGAGATATTAATGTTAAGTCAAAAGTTAAAAGTCAAAAGCAAAAAGTAATAATCCACTTCATAAATCACTTTTCAGATATAAACAAATAGAATAATAATACTGAAGTGAAAGTTAAACTAACTTTTAGCTTTTGACTTTTAACTTTTGACTTTTATTTTAATAATATCTTCCAATTAACGGATCATCCACTATCCTTTTTTTTAATTCTGCAGGATTAATGATCCCTTCTTTAAAATAAACAATTTTACCTCCCGGCTCAACAAGTATTGTATAAGGTAATGCTCCTTGCCAATTTGGATCTATGGTTTCAATTAAGCCATACTTTCCTTCTTTGCTAAAGAGAAAATTGGTATTGGAAGCCTGATTATCCTTAAGGAATTTTAGCACTTTTGACTTTTTTGCCGGATCATCAAGACTTATAGTTATTAATTCAAAATCTCTTCTTCGATACATTCTGTTCATAGTTATAAATTCTGGAAATTCATTGGCACATGGACCGCACCAGGTTGCCCATAAATTAATTAGTAAAAGATTATCTGTGTTCTTTTGAATAAGATCTTTCACACCTGCTTCATCTATCATATCTACTTTAACAGGTTCATTGGCCCATTCCTCTTTTGCTTTTTGCATCCATTCACTTTTCTCAGCCCATTTAATAGAGCATCCGAATACTTTCGTTTGCTTTACCGGAACTTCTTTATTAGCTAATAAAGCTTCAATAGCATTTCTGGTATCTTTATTGGCAGGAGATCCACCCGGTTTTTCCAAATCATCGATCCTTCCCTGATAACGCAATTTTCTTTCCTTGTCAAAAATAAATACATGAGGTGTTGCTGCAGGACCATAAGCTTTCGACATGGTTTCTGTTTTACCATCATAGAGATAAGGAAATGGAAATTTCTTTTCCTTCGACCGCAGTTTCATTTCCTCAAATGAATCGCTCATATCGGTATAACCCAGTTCGTCCAAACGAATTGATCTTGGGTCATTGGGCATAACAGCCACCAATGAAACACCCTTGCTTTTATAATCTTTTGCTAGTTGAATTATACGGTCTTCATAGGCCTGAGCTGTTGGACAATGATTGCATGTAAAAACAATTACAAGTAGGGAAGCATTTTTAAATGAAGCAAGAGTATAAGTTTTACCATCGGTTCCCTGTAATTTAAAATCAGGAGCTTTTGCTCCTATCTCTAATGTTTTATGTTCCTCATTAATAATAGCCTTTCCTGATTTGCCGGAAGCTGCAACAAGGAAATAAAACGCTAACAGAGTGAGCACTTTTTCCATATCAGTAATTTACGAAACTCCTGTTGAAAAAGCTGAAAGAAATCTCCATCCAAAATTTCATTATTCAGTATTGACTATTCACCATTCGCCATTCACCATTTTTCAATACCTTAGAATTAATATGAAATCAGTAACTGCTTTAGCTTTCCTGCTTATTTCCCTTACGGGCATTTCCCAAAACAATACTCTGGGAATATTTGATAATAATTCAGATATCGGTAATCCAAAAAATCCAGGGTCAGCATCTTACAATGCTTCTTCACAATCATATCATTTAAAAGGTTCCGGTTATAATATCTGGTTTAACAGGGACGAATTCAATTTTCTTTATAAGAAAATTGCAGGTGATTTTATTCTTACTGCCAATTTTGAATTTTTGGGTAATAAAGGTAACGAGCATCGCAAGATCGGGTGGATGGTACGGGAATCGTTGGACGAAGGAGCAGCAAGCATGAATGCAGTTGTTCATGGAGATGGACTAACAGTTCTGCAGTGGAGAGAATTAAGAGGCGCCTATATGAGAGATCCGGAAGATGAAATATTTTATCCGAAGAAAAGCGCAGAAATAATACAATTGGAAAGAAGTGGCAAAACTATGATCATGAGGGTCGCCCATATCGGTGAACCGCTGCAGGTAGTTGGTTGGCATGTAATGCCTTCATTGAAAGATTCTGTATATGCAGGACTTTGTATTAGTTCTCATGACCCTGATAGATCAGAAGAGGCCAGCGTATGGAATGTACGAATAGACAGGCCGGTTCCAAATGATTATAGTCCTAATCCTCAAATTCAAAGAACTCTTGCACCATTCAGAGGTACTGTCGGATGTCGCATGGAAATTATGAATGTATTCGATGGTAAGCGTAAAGTAATTTTAAGTTCCAATGACCGGTTTGAAGCTCCTAACTGGATGCCGGACGGTAAAAGATTATTATACAATTCCGGCGGTTCTATTTATACGATTCCAATTGAAGGTGGTACAACTGAAAAAATAAATACGGATACGGTTAAACGAAATAATAACGATCATGGTATTTCGTTCGATGGTAAAATGCTTGCCATTAGTAGCCACAGATCTGGATTGCCGGGAGGTGGGTCTACTGTTTATGTTTTGCCACTTTCCGGTGGTACGCCAAGATTATTGACTGAAAGCACTCCTTCCTACTGGCATGGATGGGACCCCAATGGTAAAGATGTAACTATAGTGGCCCAACGTAATGGAGGAAGTATCTATAATATTTACAAAGTGTCTGTAAAGGATGGAAAGGAAACAGCATTAACTCAAAATACCACAGGACATGTTGATGGTCCTGAATATTCTCCTGACAGCAAGTATATTTATTATAATGCGAATCCAACAGGAACCATGCAGATCTGGAGAATGAGGCCTGACGGTTCTGGCAAGGAACAGTTGACATTTGATGAATATCATAATTGGTTTCCACATATATCACCTGATGGCAAATGGATGGTATTCATATCGTTTCCACCAGATATAGACCCTAATGCACATCCTGCAAATAAACAGGTAATGCTTCGGCTAATGCCAGTTTCCGGAGGGGCTCCAAAAGTTGTTGCATATCTCTATGGAGGACAGGGAACCATCAATGTCAATTCATGGTCCCCCGACAGCAAATCAATCGCTTTCGTAAGCAATTACTGAAAAGTTGCTGGCTATTACTATTAGTTGTTAGCTATTTGCTACTAGCTGCTAGCCCTCTGCTATCATTAAGTGAATTCCTTAGCGCCCTTTGCTCCTTACCCATCTTTGCGTGAAACCACACAGAACAGAATTACTTTTTACTTTTGACTTTTAACTTTTAACTTTTGACTTATCTTAAAGATTCACGTCAACTATATTCCGCTAACCACTTGATCTTCTTCAGCACCATTTTCCAGTTATCAACTATTATATTATATAATTCAGGATTAGGTAGTAAAATTTCCTGTGTCATTCGCAGATTAATTCCACCTTCCTCAGGGAACAATTCATAAGTCACTATTGCATGATTATTATTAGTTTCCTGAAGATCTGAAAGAGAAAATTTTAGTGCAAGTCCTGGGATGACTTCTTCAATGCTACCTTTTTTAATGATTTGTGATTTCCCATCTATTTCAGATTGATAAACGATAGGACTTCCTTTTGTCCATTCAGAAATTACATCTCCTTCGAAGAGATATTGGCGGGTGTATTCAGGACAGATCAGCACATTCCAAACTTTCGAGGTCAAAGCATGAATAGTGATCTCTTCCCTTATAAGTCTTTTTTGCTGCATGTTGGTTGGTTGCCCCTTAAACGCTCATCCCAAAAATTATTGTATTAACGAATTGTGAAGAATGTATGACTATCAGCTATCGGCAATCAGCAATCAGCTATCAGCTATCAGTAATCAGCAATCAGAGATCAGAGATCATCAAATCAGCGATTCCTTGGCATCATTT
>JBJMLT010000139.1:0-3873 GCA_045805165.1 Flavisolibacter sp. | reverse complement strand
AGTGTAAATCATAAATTGAATCATCCTTTCTTTTCCCCAAAATGCTTCATTAAATCTGTAAAGGCTTTTACACTTTCTAAGGGAAGTGCATTATACATGGAAACACGGAAGCCTCCAACTGTGCGATGACCCTTTACTCCAATCATTTTTTCCTTTTCACAAAGTGCCAGAAATTCTTTTTCAGTGTTTTCGTCACTCGCAACAAAGCAGGCATTCATTTTACTGCGGTCTTCCTTATTCACAGTTCCTTTAAACATGGGTAGCTTATCCAAAGTATCGTAGAACAACTTTGCTTTTGCATTGTTACGTTTTTCTGCTTCAGCTACTCCTCCAATTTTCTTTAACCATCTGAGAGTCAGCATACAGACATAAATAGCAAATACCGGTGGTGTGTTTAATAAAGATGCCGCCTCAATATGATTGCGGTAATCCATCATCGTCGGCAACCTTCTCTGAACTTTGCCAAGGCATTTTTTATTTACTATTACAACATTTACTCCGGCTGCCCCTATATTTTTTTGTGCACCTGCATAAATGAGATCAAACTTGTTAAAGTCCACCCGCCTGCTAAGAATGTCGCTGCTCATATCAGCAACAAGAGGAACTTTCAAGGTATAAAAAGGTTCAAAATCCTGCCATTGTGTTCCATATACGGTATTATTAGATGTAATATGCAGATAGCTATGCGCGGGATTAACTGAAAAGCCTTTTGGGAGATAAGTATAATTAGCATCTTTGGAACTGCAAACAACATCTACCGTTCCAAATAATTTTGCTTCTTTAATTGCTTTAGCTCCCCAAATACCTGTATCAGTATAGGCAGCAGATGCATTTTCATCGAGCAGGTTCATAGGTACCTGGAAAAATTGGGTAGAGGCACCACCATGAAGGAATAGTACATCGTGCGCACCATCGAGCTCCATTAATTCCTTTAATGTACTTATAGCTTCTTCAATTACCGGCTGAAATAATTTGGTACGATGCCCTATCTCCAGAATGGAAAGCCCGGTATTATTATAATCTATAATAGCCCTACTGGCTTCATTAATCACTTCTTTGGGAAGAATGGAAGGTCCTGCTCCAAAATTGTGAACCATTCCTGTACTTTGATACATACCTGCCTTCTTTAATTCTTCTTTTACTCCAGTATCCATAGTTAGTTATTGAAGATCAAATTTAATTCATTTTGTCTGAGTGGCGAGATAGTCGATGGTTGATGGTCCATGAACACTTCTGATGGATATACTCTTTCGGTTTTCATCATTAGCTAATCAACTTATTAGCTAACCAGCTAATTGTATATTTGTCCCCCTATGGCAAAGATCAAACCATTCAGGGCTTTACGGCCACATAAAGAATTTGTTAGTCAGGTGGCATCGAAACCTTATGATGTATTAAACTCAGAAGAGGCAAGGAGAGAAGTAAGCGGTAACCTTCTTTCATTTTTACATATAACCAAAGCCGAAATTGATCTGCCTGAAACGGTTGATCCCTTTAGTAACGAAGTTTACAATAAGGCAATGGAAAACCTTCAGCAATTCATTGACCGCCGAATTCTTTTTCAGGACGACAAACCTTATTATTATATCTATGAACTGTCATGGAAGGGAAGAAGTCAGACCGGATTGGTTTGCGTATCATCAGTAGAAGATTATTTTAATGATGTAATAAAAAAACATGAATTCACACGTCCTGATAAAGAGCAGGACCGCATTAATCACATGAAGGCTATTAAAGCGCAAACCGGAAATGTTTTCATGGCTTGTAAGTATACCAAGGAATTAAATGATTTCTTTTTACACTGGAAAGAACATCACCTGGCGGAATATATTTTTATGGCTGATGATGGAGTAAATCATTCCTTGTGGATCGTTGATTCTCCGGAAGGAATAGAAACGGTTGACAATATTTTTGAACATAAGATCAGCACTACTTATATCGCGGATGGACATCATAGAGCAGCATCTGCAGCAAAAGTAAGTAAGGAGTTTGCAAACAGTGAAGAAGCGAAATATTTCCTAACTACTATTTTTCCTGCTAATCAGTTAGCTATACTTGATTATAACAGGGTAATAAAAGATCTGAACGGTTTAACAGATGCGGAATTCCTGAAAAAACTTGAAGAAGATTTTATAATTGAAAAAAGCAATAATGCAGTTGCACCTAAAATACTTCATCAGTTTGGAATGTATTTGAATACGCAGTGGTACATTTTAACTGCGAAAGAAGGTAGTTATAAAATGGATCCTATCGGAGTTCTTGATATTACGATCCTACAGGAATTAATTCTTAATAAGTTGCTTGGGATCAAAGACCAGAGAACCGATAAGCGAATTGATTTTATTGGAGGTATACGAGGATTATCAGAATTGGAAAAGAGAGTAAACAGTACGGAAATGAAAGTGGCATTCAGTTTGCACCCTGTTACCATTCAACAATTATTTGATATTGCAGATAGTGGCAATGTTATGCCGCCAAAAAGCACCTGGTTTGAGCCGAAATTGCGGGATGGGTTGGTGACTCATTTAATTAGCTGATACTAATTAAATACAGTTACACAAATGTTTTGTTATTATAAGTAAAGAGATGTATTAAGTAGGATTATTAATTTTATTTTGAGGTATGAGATACTTTTTTATTGCTATAGCTTTTTCTTTTGGTTTATATGCTTCCGCACAGGAAACAGGTCCGCGAGAGACTGCATTAAATTTTATGAAATCAGGAGATTTTGATAATGCCATATTGGTTTTGAACAGGGCATTAGTGCAGGATCCAAATAACCTGGAAATGCAAAAAGATCTTACTCTTGCCTATTATTATAAAAGAGATTATGCCCATGCATCTGAACATATAAAACCTATGCTGGACCGGGATGATGCAGATGTACAGGTTTACCAGATCGCTGGAAATATTTATAAAGCACTGGAAGAAGTTAAGGAAGCCGATAAAATGTATAAGAAGGCCATCAAAAAGTTTCCAAAGAGTGGAGCTTTATATAGTGAGTATGGTGAATTGTTATGGGAGAAAAAAGATTATTCTGCTATTGAGCTTTGGGAGAAGGGAATTGAAAATGACCCTTCCTATCCTGGAAATTATTATAATGCAGCGCTCTATTATTATTTTACCAAGGATAAGATTTGGACATTATTATACGGAGAGATTTTCGTGAACATGGAATACCTGACTGAGCGTGCTACCGAAATAAAAAAATTGTTATTCAGCACCTATAAGGAAAAGCTTTTTACGGATGCAGATATTACTAAAGGACTTGAAAAAAATAAAACTGGCTTTGCTAAAGCAGTGCTACAAGCTTATTCCAAACAAGCAAATCTTACCTCACAAGGAATAAATATTGAGACCCTGAGCATGATCCGCACAAGATTTATCCTTGACTGGTTTACCAATTACGCGAACAAGTATCCCTTCAGGCTTTTTGATTATCAACAACAGTTAATAAGGGAAGGAATGTTTGAAGCTTACGATCAATGGCTTTTTGGAACAGTAGATAACCTGTCTGCGTTTGATCAATGGACAAAATCCAATGCTGAAGCATATACTAAATTCTCCACTTTCCAAAAGAATCGGGTGTTTAAGATGCCTGGCGGGCAGTATTATAATTAGCTAATGGGAATTGGATTTAATTTATAGTTTACCTAATATTTTATTAATTAATAATTATTGATTATTGATTATTTGTTGTGGTTAAAAAAACAGGTATTTAATGTTCATCTGAGGTTGAACTATCATTATTTCCTAATAATCAATAATATTAACAATAGGAATTTTAATTTATTGAGACCAGCATTTTCCCATCAATTAGCTAATTGGCTAATTTGCTAATTGATTGGATTTATATTCCGAATTACTTAATTT
>JBJMLT010000138.1:0-6758 GCA_045805165.1 Flavisolibacter sp. | reverse complement strand
TTCCCGATATCCGATTCCCGGAAATTCACGATTGACGATTGACGATTGACGATAGTAAGATTACTATACTATCAGTAATTACCATAATGTTAAAATAGGGCAAAAATGCAATTGCACAGGCTGGTATGGCCTTCTATATTTGTATCAGAAGTTGATTGATATAAAATAATCCAATATCCGGGAGAAAAACCAAATCCAATCCTAAAAACAAACCGTCCAGTAAGTTTTTATCCAATGCCTAAGAAAACCAACGGTTAAAATCCAATATCAATCAACTTCTCCTATAAAGGATTAAAGTTGAAAACCATTTAAAATCCAATCCTAGAAAGCCCGTTTTTAATTCCATGTCCTATTGAATCGAATCAGTCCTTTGAAAAAACCGTTCGACAAAGACTGTTACCCTATCACCCCTTCTTATGAAAACTAATCAAGTCCTCCTGCTTCGAAAGAAGCAGGGGGCGGTGATAGTTGTTAATTAGCTGATTAGCTGATTAGCTAATTAGCTGATTAAATGAAGCAATTTTTCCTACTAAGAATTATTAATTACTAATTATTAATTATTGGGCAGGTTCTTTTAGTTGAATCTCTTATTTTAATACATTATTAATTTCCTTTTCATTCTTCACTCTTCACTCTTCACTCATCCCTATTCGCCTTTGATGTTAATTAGCCAAATAAATTTGAACTTTACATTATGGGTTTGCATGTTGATCAGATGGGGAGGGAGGTTTTTGTTGAGAATGTTCCGAAGAGGATTATTTCTTTAGTTCCATCACAAACAGAGCTTTTATATGACCTGGGCTTAGGCCAGGAAGTTATTGGCATTACAAAATTTTGTGTTCATCCGGACGAATGGTTTAAAAATAAAACAAGAATTGGAGGAACAAAAAAGTTAGATATTGAAAAGATCAAATCATTACATCCCGATCTTATTCTAGCAAATAAGGAAGAAAATACCGAGGAGCAAATTGAAGAACTAAGTAACTATTTTCCTGTCTGGATAAGTGATGTTAACAATCTTACCGATGCACTTTCAATGATTTCATCTGTCGCGAAAATAACCGGTACAACTGATAAAGGAAAACATATAATTTCTAAGATAAAAGAGAGCTTCCAAGATCTACAATCTGCCATCTACAATCGTCAATCCGCTTGTTATCTTATCTGGCAGGAACCTTATATGACTGTTGGTGGAGATACATTTATAAGCGATATGATGCTAAGAGCTGGCTTTGAAAATATATTCCGCAACAAAAACAGATATCCGAAAACATCTATTGAAGAATTAAACGAATTGCCTTTCGATGTTTTAATGCTCTCCTCTGAACCGTTTCCATTCAAGCAAAAACATGTGGAAGAATTGCAAATAAAATTACCAGGCAAAAAGATAATGCTTGCAGATGGGGAATATTTTAGTTGGTATGGAAGCAGGATGCTGGGAGCGACAGATTATTTCAGGTCATTAAAATTGTGATTTACTATTTAGTATTTACGAATTAGAATTTGTTCTATCAAACGTTACATGTTGTTTTGTAATTCCTTGCCAGTCAACTTGTCAACCTGTCAACTGACCTCCTTTACCTATTAAAATTGGTTTTAACTTTTGACTTACTTCGCGATTACAACTAACTTTATTTTTGATGACCCAGGAAAATGATAAGCCCTCCAGAAAAAAGTTTTTCTATCCAATAAGTAAAGACCTGCGTACCTATTTAAAAACACATGGGAGGGAAACAACACTTCCGGTTTCTTACAAAGACCTTTTGAACTTCACTTATTCGGTGCCATTAAAAGATAAAGAGGGCAAGGATACTCTTTGGGAGAAATCCCTTTACGATACCCGGGACTGGCAATATGTTAAAGAAGGATTGATCAATTTATACGCGTTACTAAAAACAGAAGGAGATTATTCGTTTAGTAAGCATCTTGATGTAGCCCGTATCGATTACTGCACTTTTGGAAATTCCAATCCTTTCAGGATCCGCATTGTAAACCGCTATAATGATAATTACGATCACTATTATATTAAAAAAGAAGATGCATCCCGGGTATATGGATTGGAATTAGAGCATCTGCTTTCTCCGAACCGGATCACCTTCTTAACCGGAAAAGATACTTTGGTTGAAGAGCACATACCAGGATTACCCGGAGACCTTTATATCAAAGACTATCTTGAAAAGCCTGAAACGAATAAAATAAGAGTAGCCAAAGAGTTTGTCAAATTCAATGAACGTTGCTTCGTAAGATTATTAGGAGATATGAGGAGCTATAACTTTGTTGTGAACGTTTCTCCTGATGTTGAAGACTATCAATACCGTTTGCGTGCGATAGATTTTGACCAGCAATCCTATGAAGGAAGAAAGAACTTATATCTTCCCCAATTCTTCAAAGAAAATTTGCCGTTTGTAGAACTAACACTTCAATACCTGAATAAGGATTCTATTGAACAATATCAGGCTGAGGAAAGAACACTTATTGCTTATCGAATGGCAGCCTCGAGATACCGGATACTGGATCTATTTAAAAATATGTCGAAGGACATCATATCAACTGATGAAAAAAGAGAACAGCTTAAGCAGGAACTTGCTGATTATTTTCAAACCACATCTTTTTTAAGATGCCGAACGATGGGAGAAGTAGTTAAGCAAACGCTGAGGTTTACTTTAAAGCCCCATTTATCGAGGATACAACGAAACCTTGGCAAGATCACTGATTAGTCCGATCCGCTTTAGGGAGACAGGGTGTTTTCCCGTATCTTCGCCCGGCAAAAAAACGATTGTTTGCTTTTGGGTATTATTAAAAAACAAAACCCCGAAAGTTAAAAAATGAAAAAATACAAATCAGGAGTTCTTTTCGGAGATGAACTCAAGGCTCTGTACAAAGATGCTAAAGAAACCCAATATGCTTTACCTGCAGTAAATGTTATTGGTACCAATTCCATCAATGCTACTTTAGAAACTGCAGCAAAGGTCAATTCCCCAGTTATTATTCAATTTTCAAATAGTGGCGCTCAATTTATTGCCGGAAAGGGAATGCCAAATGATCATCTTCAGGCTAATATTTCGGGAGCGATATCAGGAGCATTACACATTCATAACGTTGCCAAATATTATGGAGTTCCGGTTGTATTACATACCGACCATGCTTCAAAAAAATGGCTGCCGTGGATCAGTGGTCTGATCGATGAAGGAGAAAAATTCTTTGAAGAGAAAAGGCAACCTTTATTCAGCTCGCACATGCTGGATCTTTCTGAAGAGCCGGTTGAGGAAAACATAAAAACATCAGTAGCTTATTTCAAAAGGATGTCGCCTTTAGGCATGAGCATAGAAATTGAATTAGGAGTGACCGGAGGAGAAGAAGACGGCGTGGACAATAGTGGAGTAGAAAACGATAAACTATATACACAACCCAGAGATGTTGCTCATGCTTATGAAGAATTAAAGAAAATAGGCGATCTGTTTACTATAGCGGCCGCCTTTGGAAATGTACATGGTGTGTATAGTCCGGGCAATGTGGAGCTACGTCCTGAGATCCTGAAAAACAGCCAGGATTATATTCAAAAGCAATATAAAACAAAAGAAAAGCCTGTATTTTTTGTATTCCATGGAGGCAGTGGTTCTCCACAAAATCAAATTAGAGAAGCCATTGGGTATGGGGCTATAAAAATGAATATTGACACTGATATGCAATGGGCTTTCTGGGAAGGCGTACTTTCCAATTACAAAAAAAGTGAAGCTTATTTGCAAGGACAATTAGGTAATCCTGAAGGCACTGAAAAACCCAACAAAAAATATTACGATCCGAGAGTGTGGCTTAGAAAGGGAGAAGAGAATTTTATAAAGAGGCTTGAAGTAGCGTTTGAGGATTTGAATTGTATAAATAGGAACTCTTAGATAAGGAAGTCAAAAGTAAAAAGTTAAAAGTTAAAAGTTAAAATCCCTGAGTGCAAACATACTGTTGCTACTCAGGGTTTTTTATATCATTCTTAATGAATAGCCTCGATAGCAGTATTACTTTTGACTTTTGACTTAACTAACATATTGATGTTATTACGCCCTATCATCCTTTCTTTATTATAGTTTTGGACTCCAATTCTAAAATTAGTCTATGGCGTCTTCAAAAATTACAGAGCTACTTGGTGATAAAGCGGAATACCTTTTAAGTCATAACTGCAAAACGATCTACAAAAAAGACCTTCATTTACCTTCTCCGGAACATGTTGATAAAATATGGATCAATAGCAACAGGAATAACCAGGTATTACGAAGCCTTCAGACTTTATTGAATCATGGACGCTTAGATGGAACGGGGTATTGCAGCATATTTCCTGTAGATCAGGGTATAGAGCATAGCGGAGGTTCTGCATTTGCTCCAAACCCAATTTATTTTGATCCTGAAAATATTATACGCCTTGCTATTGAAGGAGGCTGTAACGGTGTTGCTTCCACGTTTGGAGTTTTGGGAATTATGAGCAGGAAATATGCGCACAAAATCCCTTTCATAGTAAAGATCAATCATAATGAATTATTAAGTATTCCTAACCGTTTTGACCAGACGATGTTTGGTACAGTAAAAAACGCCTGGAATATGGGAGCTGTTGCCGTAGGTGCAACCATATATTGGGGAAGCGCAGAAAGCAGCCGCCAACTTAAGGAAGTAGCAGAAGCATTTGAAATGGCCCATGAGTTAGGCATGGCTACCATTTTGTGGTGTTACTTAAGAAATAATTCATTTGTGGTTAACGGAACTGATTATCATACTTCCGCTGATCTTACGGGACAAGCTAATCATTTGGGTGTAACCATACAGGCAGATATCATCAAGCAAAAATTACCTACCAATAATGGAGGATATCTTGCAACCAAGCAAGGTAAAACGAGTAAGCTTGTATATGAAAAATTAACTACAGATCATCCAATTGATCTAACACGATACCAGTTATTGAATTGTTATAATGGCCGTATAGGCCTTATCAATAGCGGAGGAGAAAGTAAAGGTTCCAGTGATCTTTCAGAAGCTGTTGCCACTGCGGTGATCAATAAAAGAGCAGGTGGCATGGGATTGATCCTTGGCCGCAAGGCATTTCAAAGACCGTTTGAAGAAGGAATAAAAATGCTGAATGCGATTCAGGATGTTTATCTTGATGAAGGGATCACGATAGCCTAGTGAAGAATCGCTGATGTCTGATGTATTGATCGCTGATTTGTGTTAGAAGGAAAAGTTGACAGTTGACATAAGACAGCCAGGGACGTAGGTTGATGGGGAAGTGATTAATTTTATATGTAAAAAGTAATGCTATGATGAAGGAGGCGTATTCAAAATATGATGCGGTAAAGTATAAGACTCCTATCGGCACTCAATTAAATTGCAAGGGATGGATACAGGAGGCGGCCCTCAGGATGTTATTGAACAATCTGAATCCAGACGTTGCAGAAAGACCAGATGAATTAATTGTATATGGCGGCAGAGGCAAGGCTGCCCGTAATTTTGAATCACTCGATAAGATCATTGCAATACTTAAAGTACTTGAAAATGATGAATCATTATTGATACAAAGTGGCAAGCCTGTTGCTGTTTTAAGAACTCACAAAGATGCACCAAGAATATTGATCTCTAACTCTCAATTGGTTCCTAACTGGGCGAACTGGAAACATTTTGATGAATTAGAGAAAAAAGGCCTGATGATGTATGGGCAAATGACTGCAGGAAGCTGGATCTATATTGGTTCGCAGGGAATAGTGCAGGGGACTTATGAAACTTTCGCTACTATAGCAGATAAACATTTTGGCGGAAGCTTAAGAGGTACATTGAGTGTTACAGCAGGACTCGGCGGCATGGGCGGCGCACAACCATTAGCTATTACAATGAATGAAGGCGTTTGCCTTGCCGCGGAAGTAGAAGAGTGGCGAATTGAAAAGCGCATTCAAACAAAATATTGTGATCTGCTAATAAATAATATAGATGAAGCTATTGATAAAGCTATTGATGCAAAGAAAAAAGGAGAAGCATTATCAATAGGTGTAGTATGCAATGCAGTACATCTGTTAGAAAGATTAGTTGAAAGAAATATCATT
The DNA here is from genome assembly GCA_045805165.1 of Flavisolibacter sp. Classification (GTDB taxonomy): domain Bacteria; phylum Bacteroidota; class Bacteroidia; order Chitinophagales; family Chitinophagaceae; genus Flavisolibacter. The sequence continues at coordinate 684 of JBJMLT010000138.1, read as the reverse complement.
CCAGATATTCTGACAGACCAGACGTCAGCACATGATCCACTTATTGGTTACTGGCCACATGAGATCAGTTATGAACAGGCAACAATATTGAGAGAACAAAATCCGGATCAATATTTAGAATATGCGTACAACTCCATGTACAAGCATGTAAATCTTATGCTTGAAATACAAAAGAAGGGAGCAATAACTTTTGATTATGGAAATAATATAAGAGCGAGAGCAAAAGAAAAAGGATTAGAAAACGCATTTGATTTTCCCGGATTCGTCCCAGCTTATATAAGACCGCTTTTTTGTGAAGGCAAGGGTCCATTCAGATGGGCAGCTTTAAGTGGTGATCCAAATGATATAGCGGTTACAGATAAAGTAATTAAGGAAATGTTCCCATTTAATAAATCACTTCAAAGATGGCTTGAACTAGCAAAGAAAAAAATTGCTTTCCAGGGATTACCGGCACGCATATGCTGGCTTGGGCAAGGTGAGCGTGAAAAAGCAGGATTGGCATTTAATGAATTAGTTGCTTCAGGCAAAGTAAAAGCTCCAATAGTAATAGGCCGAGATCATCTTGACACAGGATCGGTTGCTTCTCCAAACAGGGAAACAGAAGCTATGATGGATGGAAGTGATGCTGTTGCTGACTGGCCCATATTAAATGCATTGGTCAATACTGCGGGAGGAGCAAGTTGG
>JBJMLT010000137.1:0-2247 GCA_045805165.1 Flavisolibacter sp. | reverse complement strand
ACTTCTACATTTATCAATTATTGAATAAGGAATCCGCTGGCACTATTTATGAAAAATGTAATGCCCTGATAAGAACTCCTGATTTTTCCGTACGTAATCTGATCAGGAAGATGAACGTGAAGGTCATTTGTACCACAGATGATCCTGTAGATTCATTAATACACCATAAAAAGCTTAAACAGGATGGATTTGAAGTAAACATCTATCCTTCATTCCGTCCTGATAAAGCAATGAATGTGGAATCTGCAGAAAGTTTTAATTCTTATCTGTCTTTGCTCGAAAATACATCCGATATTTCAATCCACTCTTTCAACCATTACTTGGATGCCTTAAAAAACAGGCATGATTACTTTGCCTCCATGGGTTGTACCGTTTCAGATCACGGCCTTGAAAATATTCCTGATGAAGATTATACATCGTCAGTGATTAATAAAATATTTGATAGTATCAGGACAGGAAATACATTGAATTGCAAAGAGCAGAATCAATTCAGGGCAGCCATGCTGGAACAATTGGCTATTTGGGATCACGAAAAGGGATGGGTTCAGCAATTTCATTTAGGTGCATTAAGAAATAACAATTCAAGAATGCTTAAGAAGCTTGGGCCAGATACGGGCTGGGATTCAATAGGCGATTTTTTTCAAGGCAGATCACTTTCTGCTTTCCTCAATAAGCTGGATAAAAAAGATCATCTTGCTAAAACAATTATTTACAATCTCAATCCATCTGATAATGAAGTATTCGCATCTATGATCGGTAATTTTAATGACGGTTCCATTCCAGGTAAAATGCAATTTGGTTCTGCATGGTGGTTCCTCGATCAGAAAGATGGAATGATTCGTCAGATGAATGCCTTATCTAACATGGGTCTATTAAGCCGGTTTATTGGAATGCTTACAGATTCCAGAAGTTTTTTATCATTTCCACGACATGAATATTTTCGGAGGTTACTGTGTAATTTGTTTGGAGAAGAAATAGAAAAGGGGGAATTGCCGAATGACATTGAATGGACTGGTAAGATAATACAGGATATTTGCTATAATAATGCATGCTCCTATTTTGGTTGGAAGCAAAAAGACGTACTTCCAAAAGCAACAATAACAAATTAGTTGCCGCAACTTCATGAATAAAGTATTCTGTTTTGGTGAGTTATTATTAAGAATGTCTCCGGAATCTGGATCCTGGTTGCATCATGCATACATGCCTGTTTATATTGGCGGTGCTGAGTTAAATACTGCTTCTGCCTTGTCAAAATGGGATATATCTGTTGCTTATTGTACGGCGCTTCCGTATCATTCTCTTTCAATGGAAATAGTCAATTACCTGAAAGAAAGAAATATAGATATGGATCCTGTATATTTTTCAGGCAATCGCATTGGTATTTATTATCTGCATCAGGGTGCAGATCTCAAAAGTCAGGGAGTTATATACGATAGAGATCATTCCTCATTCTCCCAATTAAAGCCGGGAATGCTGGATTGGGATCGATTATTAAACAATATTTCCTGGTTTCATTTCAGTGCTATTAGCCCCGCTCTAAATCAAAATATTGCGCTGGTCTGTAGAGAGGCATTGCAGATGGCAGAGAAAAAAGGGATTACTATTTCTGTGGATCTTAATTACCGGTCCAAACTATGGCAATATGGAAAGAATCCAGGAGAAATAATGCCTGAATTGGTTCAACACTGCGATTTAATAATGGGAAACCTATGGTCTGAAGAACTAATGTTAAATATTCCGTTATCCGTTAAAAAGGAAGGCAGTAAGAATGATTATTTGGAACAATCTGAAAGATTATCCGGTGAAATTATAAAGCAATTTCCAAAGTGTAAGAAAGTGGCGAATACTTTTAGATTGGATATTGCAGAGGCAGTTTCTTATTACGCAACTTATTATGATAATGGAAACATCTTTTACTCGCATCAATATGAAGCAGAACAAATTGTAGATAAAGTGGGAAGTGGCGATACCTTTATGGCCGGCTTGATCTATGGTAATTTAAAAAGTTATTCAAGTCAGGAAACTTTAGATTTTGCAACTGCAGCGGCTTTCAATAAATTATTTATAAAGGGGGATTGTACAAATGCATCTGTTGAAGAAATTAAAAACGGGAAATTAAGCCATGAGTAAAAAAAACAAAGTAATTGAGGCCATATTAAATCAAAAGCTTTTACCCCTTTATTATAATGAAAGTGCAGATACTAGTTTGTCTATTTTGAAAGCTTTGTATGAAGCAGGTATCAGAGT
>JBJMLT010000136.1:0-2680 GCA_045805165.1 Flavisolibacter sp. | reverse complement strand
CGGTCGCCAGTTTACAATCCGAAGGCGCCCCTGGCCAGAGCGGCTTCTCTGAGGGCCATGAGACGGTCTGCGTCTGTCATAGTCAGCCGGGTTCCCGCGTTCCTCATATTTGCTGATGTGCGTCCGACGTGCTGCTTTGTGTCGTGATCCGCGCCACGAGATGGATATTGATTGTTTGATCTGTCATGGGCAAGGTTGCAATGTGTGCAAACATACCGGTTGGGTAGAGATCCTTGGTTGTGGCATGGTGCATCCTAAAGTATTAGAAAATTGCGGAATTGACAGTAATAAATATACAGGCTTCGCTTTCGGAATGGGTATAGAGCGCCCTGCTCTATTATTATATGATGTAAACGATATCCGAATGTTCAGTGAAAATGATGCACGATTCCTCAGGCAATTTGTTAATGCTATCTGAGGAGGTTAAAAGAGGACATTTAATGGTTAAAAGTTGACAGGTTGAAAGGTTGACAAGGAAGGTTTTCATCATGTTTACTTATTTGCTATAGCATTTGCATGCTAAGATCTGAAGGTGCGGGAAGAGTAATGAAGCAGCATAGTTAAACTATCAATGGATAAATGGTAAGTATATAATGAGTAAATGGTAGCTATAGAACGCTTTTAATCGGTAATCTGAACGCTTTTAATATGAGATCAGGCAGTTCCTATCTTTCCATTTCTGTTTCTTCGGGAGACGTGGGAAATTCAGATTGCTCTCCAGGATTCTTAATGTTTACCTGAGGAGCGTTCCTGGGAGGCGGCGTATGAATAACCGCATCTTTACTTTGACGGAATCCGAAAAAGGATGCTGCCAGAAAACTGATTACCGAAAGATAGTACCATAATGTAAACTCCAATGTTACTTTATTTTCTCCTAACTGTTCATCTTTCAGATCATTCTTTAGCTGAAGAGCCAAAACAATAAGCGAAATGGCTGCGAGGGCGCCAATGATCATAATAGCAGCTCCATGCTTTCTTCTACTTAAAGATAAAATGATACCTGATACTCCTAATAGTAGTGAGATCAATGCGGAAACATATAATTTACCTTTTTCTTTTGTATAGCTTAATGAAACATTGTTCTTTTTTCTGTTTGTATCCTGATCATTGTCATTAATCTGAACGCTTGTTTTATAACCAGACCCAAATGCCAATCCTGCTCCTGAATTTTCCACATAAGGAGATCCATTACATTTTACTACTACAAAAGGCAACAGGAATAAAAGTACTCCGACTGCATAAGCGAGGGTAGTAATGTAACTTTTACGGTAAAAATCAGAAGAAGATTCCATAATTCTTAATTCTCATGTTAAGATAAATATCTTTTACGTAGCATATTATCTTTACAGCAATCAATTTACATGAAAACAATTTGCGTTTGCGGTGCAGGTACTATGGGAAGCGGTATAGCACAGGTTTCAGCTTCTTTCGGCTTCCCGACCATTCTATTCGACCTCAATGGAGAAATAATCAACAAATCGAATGAAAAGCTCCATTCTGACCTGGAAATGCTGATTAATAAAAAAAAGATAGGCAAAGAAAAAAAAGAAGAAATAATCAGAAATATTTTATTCACTACCGAAATAAACAAATGTGTTGCGGATATCATTATTGAAGCGATCATTGAAAAAGAAGAAGCCAAGGTATCTTTATTCAATAAGCTGGCAGAAATTAACTCCGCTAAAAGCATATTCGCTTCCAATACGTCCTCCTTATCCATTACTTCCATTTCCCAAAAGGTTAATAATCCTGAAAGGGTAGCCGGTTTACATTTTTTTAATCCTGCTCCCGTAATGAAATTAGTTGAAGTTGTAAAGGCAGAAAAAACGAGTAAAGCCGTTTTAAATGAATTGATTGAATTTACTACCATGCTGGGAAAAATACCGGTTGTTTGTAGTGATTCACCAGGGTTTATTGTAAACCGGGTTGCAAGGCCTTTTTATATTGAATCTTTAAGAATAGCGGAAACAGGACAAGTGGAATTTGAAACTATTGACCAGATCATGGAAAGCCGCGGATTTAAGATGGGTCCCTTCAAATTAATGGATCTTATAGGAAATGATGTTAATTACGCAGTTAGTTGTTCTGTTTACGAGCAACTTGGAAAACCGTTACGACTGAAACCTTCCACGATCCAAAAAGAAAAAGTTGAAAATGGAGAGCTGGGGAAGAAAACGGGTAAAGGGTATTATAAATATTAAACATGAGAGATTTAACCGCAGATGTTTAACCGCAGAGAGAAGGAGAAGCAGAGGTTAACCGCAGAGGAAAGGAGGACGCAGAGGTTTTTCGCAGAGCATATTGAATTTGAAATGAATAAGAGACAAGCTATTGAAGAAGACAAATTAATAGTTATTAAATCAACAACCGATTATTAATAAATTGAGCGTTCATTAATTTCAAATAATGTTTTTAGTTACCGGAGGCACAGGATTTCTCGGAGGTTATATTTTAAAAGAGCTGGTTGACAGGGGCTATAGTGTCAGAGCGATACGTCGTTCTTCCAAACTACCATTTTATATACCTAAGCACATTACAGATAAAGTTGAATGGGTTGAAGCAGACCTACTTGATGTAACCAGCCTGAATGAAGCAATGGCAAACATTGATACAGTAATACATTCAGCAGCCATAGTTTCCTTTTCTAAAGAGGAGAGAAAGCAAATGTACCAGGTGAATG
>JBJMLT010000135.1:0-4460 GCA_045805165.1 Flavisolibacter sp. | reverse complement strand
TGCAGCAGCAGTATAATTACCTGAGTCTTTTTTTCCGGCTCGTAGTAACTGAGGTAACGCAACAATAGATTTCGCAGGCTCAGATTTCTCTATTAAAGAATTAGCCGATCCATTATTCCTGTTAAATGCAGTTAATTCACTGCTATCACTTTTTATCTTATTTCTAACGAGACCGGTTTTAGAACCTTTATAATTATTTTTAGTAGGACGGGATTTATCTTTTTCCAAATATCCGTTTGATGTTCGCTTTTGTTCACCGGGTGCACTTACAGTATAAGATAAACTATCATCTCCTTGAATTCTATTATTAGTAGTTCTCTGGTCTTTTAAAGAATCTACATTCGGAATATCGTGTTTGATTTCTGATAAGCTATTGTTTCCTGGTATAAATAATTTGTAAATAAACCATCCCCCACCAATTATCAAAAGTATTAAGGCTGCTACTCGGGTAAATAAATAGATACGTGTAATAGGAGCCCTCTGCTTGCGTTTCCTTATTTTACGATCAATACTGGATTTTATTGTATTTAATTCAGAGGTTGCATTGTCTGTTATTTGGAATCCTTCAAGAGCATCTGCCAAAAAAGGATCATCCAAAGCCGCTTTTTCCAATGCATTCATTTCTTCAGGAGACATCTTGCCCTCATGATATTTTTCAATATCAGCAATGGTATAGTTATTATTTGATGATCCATTCATAATTAAGCTTCCTGTTTGGCTTTTTCTTTTTCAATGCAGATTTTCAGATTCCGGCGTCCATTCTGAATATAACTTCTAACCTTGTTCCAATCCATTCCTGTCAATTCAGTGATTTCGTTATAACACTTATTTTGGAAATAAAACAATTCTATGACCTTTCTCTGTTCTGATATAAGCTGACCAAGGCAGTTTTCCAACAACTTAAAACTGTCTTCCTTTCCAGGTGCATCATTCAGATGCAAATTTCCGCTGAATTGCATAAGTTCTTCCTCTGTCCTTAAAATAGGAGCTTTTTTATCAGTCCTGAGCTTCATAAGGCAATAATTCTTTGCAAGAGTGTACAGCCAGGGCCTGAAGTTCTCTATTTCATGTTTTTTAAGCTTCCCGATCAGTTCTTCAAAAATGGACATAACTGCATCCTGTGCATTTTCAGGTTGTTTTAAATATTTAAGACAAACTCCATACGTAAGGTCCATATATCTGTAAAATAATGTTCCAAGTATCTGTAAGTCCTCAGTTCGTTTATATTGATCAATCAATTCATTGTCTGAATGATGATTGCTTGATATTTTTCTGATAAATGCCACTATTCTAAAATAAGAATAAATATTTTTTAAATCAATTTGAGGGTAATAGAAAATGAAAAATTAAAAGCCTTCATTCCTCAAGATCGCATTTAAAAAATTAAATATTAAGACTTATATCCCGGATGAAAACGTTCCAAGGTTTTTCGAAGGAATTCACGATCCAGGTGCGTATAGATTTCTGTAGTCGTAATGCTTTCATGTCCTAACATTTCCTGAACCGCACGAAGGTCAGCTCCACCTTCAACTAAATGAGTAGCAAAAGAATGACGGAAAGTGTGAGGAGAAATGTTCTTATTAATACCTGCTTTTTTTGCCAGGCCTTTAATAATCAGAAAGATCATTACCCTTGTAAGTCTTTTTCCTCTACGGTTAAGATACAGTATGTCCTCTTCACCGGTTTGAATTGTTTGATGTGACCGCACACTATTCTTATACAGAGTAATATATTTTATCGCACTCTGGCCAATAGGCACCAGCCGTTCCTTACTTCCTTTCCCAAAAACCCTTACAAAGCCAACATCAAGAAATAACTGAGATAACCTAAGATTTACAACTTCACTTACCCTTAAACCACTACTATACATTGTTTCCAATATTGATTTGTTTCTGGTGCCTTCAGGAGTGCTCACGTCAATTTCGGAAATAATCTTTTCGATTTCTTCAAAGGTCAAAATATCAGGAAGAGTACGGATCAGTTTTGGTGCTTCAAGTAAAATAGTCGGATCATTAACAGAGATATTTTCTATAAGACAATATTTATAAAATGTTCTGATACCTGAAACGATCCTCGCCTGAGAAGCTGGCGTCATACCCAGGCCTGCAATCCATTTAATAAATTTCTGAAGGTCGTTCAATTCTATTTCTGATGGATTCTTTTTCAGATCGTTCATCTGAAGGAAAGTGGTAAGCTTTTCTATATCGGCTAGATAAGCTTCAATAGAATTAGACGAGAGGGATCTTTCGAGCTGCAGATAAGATTTAAATCCTTTTTTGTATGGTTCCCACATTAAAGCGCTATCGGTTTTTCAATTGGTACTTCATTACCATTTTTAATAAGCTTTACATAGATCCTTTGCCTGGTTACATTGATTGAGTCAAGCACTTTATGAATATCCATGAAGTCAATCGGATATTCTTCTTTAAATGTCATTTGCGCTTCTTTTCCCGTTACCGCATCTACTACATATATTGAACCTCTGTCAGTATATGCAACAAGATTCGGGGCAACCGAGAATTTAGGATCAAAATTATTCAACGCTCCGCTTATTTTCTGAATGTCATTCGATTTATTAAAGGGAAGCTTTAGCAAATATCCTCTTCCGCTTATACAATCATTAAAATACAGCCATGCACATGTGGTATCCTGAAATATGCAGTTAACGGCAGACCGGTTCAGCTTTATATTTTGATTCAGGAAGTCAGGTAATTGGATTTGCCTGGTAGTTTTAAGCTTACCATGTGTCCATGATAAGGTATCCGGATTACAATTTTTTATGGAGATGGCAAGTGACTGGTTCAATACTCCTTTATCCTGAAATAGGATGGAATCAGATTTGCAGGCAGTATCACAAAATGTTTTGGCTGTATTTGCATTATTTGAACATGAGCTAAAGAGAATTAGAACAAACAAGGAAAAGATAACGGCTTTCATAATAAAATAGTTAAAACAAAAGTAGGCTTAGATGTTTTGCCTTTCAAAATTCTTTTATCTTCGAACATAACACAACACTATGTCTTATTACAGGAGAAAGTTTAACAGTAATGTATTAAAACACCGTTCCCGTTTAAGGCGGTTTCTTACAAAGATGGAAAACAACCCGCCTAAAGATTTGGATATATACGCTGAAATGGCTGATAAAGCTGTATGGAAAGAAGTAGATTGCCTTGTTTGTTCCAATTGTTGCAGAACGATGACTCCCACTTATACTTTCAAGGACCTTCAAAGAATATCGAAACACCTGAATATGACCATAAAAGACTTTAAGGAAAAATGGTTATATAAGAACCGGGAAGGGGAATGGATGAACAGAAATATTCCATGTCAGTTCCTGGACCGCAAGACAAATTTGTGTAATATATATTCGGTAAGACCACAGGATTGTGCAGAATTCCCTCATTTAAAGAAAAGGAAGATGACCGATTATATGCATGTCCACAAACAAAATGTTCAACATTGTCCTGCTACATTTAAGATGGTGGAAAAGATGATGGAGTTGGTTAATGGTCAATAGATATATTGGTCCTCCGTCATTTAGTCTACGAATCATTACTAAATAAATTATTTAGTCATCGGTTATTTAAGGTGGCGACGGCGATTAGATGTATACATCTTCAATGAAAAAATAATCTGGTTCCTGATCTTTTCTATCTGTTATTGAAAGTATATCTATCCGGAAATCTGTAAACTTCGGATGCTGGTGCATATATTCATCCGCAGCATTCAATAGACATTTGAATTTTTTACGTGTAACATTTTCTTCAGGATTGCAATATTTATCAGAACTTCTGAATTTTACTTCAACAAAGTGAACTATATCCTCTTTTATAGCAATGACATCTATTTCCAAATGAGAATGGCGCCAATTGCGGAATATTATAGCAAATCCATGTTTTATAAGCCATTTAACTGCAAGTTCTTCTCCCTTTTTACCTAGTTCCAGGTGTACGGCCATATATTATCTTTACGATGAAAATAAAGATAAATGGAGTTAAAGAACGGAATATTTAAGCTGAATGGGATTGTACAACATTATTCCTGGGGAGGATTTGAATTCATTCCAAAATTCCTTGGATTAACAAACGAGCATCAGAAGCCATACGCAGAATACTGGTTAGGAGCGCATCCAAATTTTCCATCGGAAATTGTAAATGGATCGACTGTAAACCTTAATCATTTGATAGCTTCAGAACCTTTAGCAACATTAGGAGAACAAGCGGCAAACAAATTTCATTCTCTGCCTTATCTTTTTAAAATATTAGATGTAAGGCAGATGCTTTCCATACAAGTACATCCCGATAAAAGATCTGCAATTATAGAATATGAAGAAGAAAATAAAAAAGGTATTCCTTTGAATGCTTCTAACAGAAATTACAATGATAGAAATCATAAGCCGGAATTAATGGTTGCATTAAGTGATTTCTGGCTTCTTCACGGATTTAAAAAAAGGCAGAATC
>JBJMLT010000134.1:0-2060 GCA_045805165.1 Flavisolibacter sp. | reverse complement strand
TGGGCACTTGAATTTGAAGAAGAAGCAATAATGAGTGGCAATACGGTTGAGCATGTAAAAGATGCAGCGCCGGTTATGGGAAAGTATTTTGATATTTTAGCTATACGAACCTTTCCCTCATTAAAAAATAAAGAAGAAGATTATAGCGAGCTGTATATAAAGCAGTTTATAAAATATTCAGGGATACCTGTAGTTAGTCTCGAAAGCGCTACCCTTCATCCCTTGCAAAGTCTTACAGATATTGTTACAATAACAGAAGCGCTACCAAACGCAGCATTTAAAAAGGAAAAGCCTAAAATAGTATTGACATGGGCTCCGCATATAAAGCCTCTTCCCCAATGCGTAGCCAATAGTTTTGCCCAGTGGGTAAACGCATGGGGGAAAGCTGATTTTGTAATAACACACCCTGAATATTATAAATTAGATGAACAATTTACAAAGGGAGCTTCTTTAACAGAGAATCAGGATGAAGCACTTGCCGATGCAGATTTTGTATATGTTAAGAACTGGAGCACTTATGAGGATTATGGACGGATGTACTGTAACGATCCTGAATGGATGCTTACGAATGAAAAACTGAAATTGACTAATAATGCCAAAGTGATGCATTGCCTTCCTGTAAGAAGGAATGTTGAATTAAGTGATGAGGTACTGGATGGTCCAAACAGCCTGGTAACCCGGCAGGCTTCGAACAGGGTGTGGGCAGCACAGGCCGTGCTCTCTGAAATATTAAATGGATAAGTTATTTATTATAAAGATCGGTGGGAATATAATTGACAATGAAGAAAAGATCTCTTTTTTCCTTCAGCAGTTTGCATTGATCAAGGAAAAGAAAATACTTATACACGGTGGCGGCAAGCTGGCCACAAAGATGGCAGAGGAAATGAAAATACCCCAGCAACTGGTTGAAGGAAGAAGAATAACTGATGCCGAAACTTTAAAGATCATTACCATGGTCTATGCGGGATATATAAACAAGACCATAGTGGCTTTACTTCAATCTCATAATTGTAACTCTATCGGCTTTTGCGGTGCAGACGGCAATTTAATTCAGGCTCACAAAAGAATGAATGCATCTATTGATTATGGTTATGTAGGAGATATTGATGAAATTAATTCCTCCCTGATACAACAAGTGCTTGAAAATGGCTATTCACTGGTAATTGCTCCGGTAACACATGATAAGAATGGACAACTATTAAATACGAATGCTGATACCATTGCTCAGGAAATTGCACAATCATTAAGTAAATTGTACGAAGTTCACTTAATTTATTCTTTTGAAAAAAGTGGTGTACTATCGAATGCTGATGATGACTGTTCTGTAATATCTAAAATAGATCAGAACTCCTATTCCGAATTAAAGAGTAATAAAATTGTATTTGCAGGTATGATACCAAAGCTTGATAATGCATTTACCGCATTAAAAAAAGGAGTAAAAAAAGTGATCATTGGCAAGGCAGAAGAAATACAGGAACTAATTAAAGGAACATCAGGAACCACCATTATTAATGATTAATACACCAATACATACCATACAGGAGCAAGCTGTTAACCTCTTAAAAAATTTGATCTCCACTCCTTCCATCAGCCGGGAAGAAGAGTTTACAGCTACATTACTTCAACATTTCTTTGAAGAAAACAATATTCGGGTTCAAAGACATTTAAATAATGTTTGGGTTCGAAATAAGTATTATAATGAAAAAAAGCCTACCCTGCTTCTCAACTCCCATCATGATACAGTAAGACCCAATAAAGGCTATACACGCGATCCTTATTTAGCATCTGTAGAAGAAGGAAAATTGTTTGGCCTGGGAAGTAATGATGCAGGCGGGGCTCTTGTATCATTGATTGCAGCCTTTTTAAATTTTTATGATGAACAGGACCTTCAATATAATCTGTTGCTCGCCGCAACAGCTGAAGAAGAAATATCCGGACGCAATGGCATTGAAGCATTGTTGCCTTTGATGGGAAAAATAGATTGTGGTATTGTAGGCGAGCCTACAAAAATGGAGATGGCAATTGCGGAAAGGGGTTTGATCGTACTTGATTGTGTCGCA
>JBJMLT010000133.1:0-2349 GCA_045805165.1 Flavisolibacter sp. | reverse complement strand
CCCATTGCGCTTGAAACTAAATCAAAGTGATAATTTAAAGTGATAGTAGCAGTTTTAAGATTGGTAACATTTATATAAAAATTAAAAGTTTTAGCTATGGAAATTCAACGTGTAGGTTCACAACCTTCAGCTAAGGGACCATCGGATTGGTTCACAGGAGCAGTTCGGATAGATCCATTGTTCAATGCAAATGATGCCAGACGCGGAGCATCAGCTAGTGTTACATTTGAACCTGGAGCAAGAACTGCATGGCATACCCATCCTCTCGGACAAACTTTAATTATTACTGCCGGTTGCGGATGGGTGCAACGAAAGGGTGGTTCAATTGAAGAAGTGCATCCTGGTGACGTTATCTGGTTTGAACCTAACGAAAAGCATTGGCATGGTGCTACATTAACAACAGGAATGACCCACATAGCTATTCAGGAAAATCTTAACGGTAAAGTTGTTGACTGGATGGAAAAGGTAACTGATGAAGAATACAAAAATTTTAAATAGGCTCCTGAAAATAGGTTGTGTTCGCTTAATTAATTTAAATCATTCGTTGTGGTAGAGTTTTTCTTTTTTTTGTAATTTCAGGAACAACTTTTATAAGCCACAATTTTTTACTCCGCTTCAATTTTAAGAGTGTATCTGTTACCTATGCATGCATGCTAAATCCATGATCTATCAGAATTACCTCTTCATTTATCACTCTTAAACTATAAAACAATGATTTCAGAGTTACATTTGAAAAGGATAACCCTTTTTATTTTTTCCATTACATTATTGAAGACAGGCTTTAGCCAATATGCCAATACAACGCTTTCAAACTTAACCCCGCCTACAGCTGTAAATACTAATCTTTTGCCTGCAACTTCTTCTGGTGCTGGTTCGGGTTCTTATATACACTTGGGTTCTTCGGATAAAGCTTGGGGATTTCTTTATTTCCGGGGATATGCATTTAGAGGAACAGATCCTGTTATTCAGGTAAACAATCCTAACACATATTTGGGTTTGAATGCAGGACCGGCTGATGAACATTTTGGCAGTGATCCGCTACCTGACTTTGGTTATAATACAGGCATTGGGTATAAAGCAATTACTAATTCAGGTGGAGGAGGTGGGAATACTGCAGTAGGCAGCTTTGCATTATCTAATATGACTTATGGCGCTGCTCATAATGTAGCTATAGGTGGTTGGGCGCTTCTTCATAATAATAGTTCAGACAATGTTGCTGTAGGATATTATTCTCTCCTTACAAATACGGGTGGAATTGAAAATGCTACTGTAGGGACGTGGTCATTACGGAATAATCAATATGGTTCTGGAAATTCTGTATTAGGCAACAATGCTATGTTAAATAATATTTCTGGTAATTATAATTCTTCAATAGGTCACGAATCATTATTTAATAATACAACCGGTTCCTATAATAATGGAATAGGCAGGCAAAGTCTCTATAATAATACCAGTGGCCAATACAATACAGCAATCGGATATGCTGCTTTATTTAGTAATAAATCAGGTAATAATAATATTTCATTGGGATATCAGTCAGCTTACAACAATACAATAGGTTCCTATAATGTGGCTATTGGTTGGGCTGCGCTTTTTAATAATCAGTACAATTCATATAACGTTGGTGTAGGTCTGCAAGCTGGCTATCATAATACGCAACAGGGTACATTTTTGGGGACTTATGCTGATGCTTTTGATGGAGCGTACAATGTAACTGCATTAGGTTATGGTGCACAGGCAACAGCTAATAACCAGGTGAAAATTGGCAACCCGGCAGTGACTTCCATTGGAGGCTATGCCAACTGGACCAATTTTTCCGATGGGCGTTACAAGAAAAATATCAAAGAGAATGTCCCGGGCCTGGAATTTATTAATCAGCTTCGGCCCGTAACATATACGCTTGATGTGGATGGAATAGAAAAAGCGATCAGTAAACGTGCTACTGCTAATTCATCAAGAGAGATCACACCAGAGGAAACAGCAGCCCGTCAGGCAAAAGCAAAAGTAATTTACACTGGCTTTATCGCTCAGGAAGTTGAGAAGGCAGCTCAAACCATTGGTTATGATTTTAGCGGAGTAGATGCGCCAAAAGATAAAAACGACTTTTATGGCCTTCGATATTCCGATTTCATAATCCCTCTTGTAAAATCTGTTCAGGAATTAAGTAAGAAAAACAATGACCTTGAACAAAAAAATAACGAATTAGAGCAACGCCTTGCAAAATTAGAGAACTTGCTAAACATCAATGGCTCTTCTCATATCGTAACCTTATCATCAGCTTCTATTTCACAAAATGAACCCAATCCATTTAATTCAAATTCTATTATTCATTATTTCCTTCCGGGAAAT
>JBJMLT010000132.1:0-6040 GCA_045805165.1 Flavisolibacter sp. | reverse complement strand
TACAGTAATAGCCATACTTCATGATATAAATCTTTCGATAGCTTTCGCAGACAGAATCCTTTTCATGAAAAAAGGGAAAGTGGTTTTTGACCTAAACGACCCAAATGAAGTAACAACAAATATCTTTGTTGAAGTATTTGGAGTGCAGTCAAAGTTAATTGAAGCGGAGGGGAGGAAGGTGGTGGTGGTAATTAGCTAATTAGCTGATTAGCTGATTAGCTAATTTAGTCAATAGGTCAATAGGTCATTAAGTCATTAAATACAAATTGAAGGATAGAGTATTCACTATTGACTATTCAGTATTCACTTTTTGGAGGGAGGTGGTGATGGCTTTTTCTATTTCAGAGTTAGTGAGATCCTGGGGTTGGAATTTTTCTCCAGTTAGTTTTTCATAAAGCTCAATATATCTTTTTGAAATCGTTTCTACCCATTCGTCAGACATTTCGGGGACAGTTTGTCCTGGTTTTCCCATGAATTCATTTAATATAAGCCATTCACGGACAAACTCCTTACTTAATTGCTTTTGCTTTTCACCTTTTTGTTGTCTTAATTCAAATCCTTCCGAATAAAAATATCTGGATGAATCAGGTGTATGGATCTCATCCATTAATGTGATTTCGCCGTTGCGAGTTCCAAATTCATATTTTGTATCGGCGAGAATCAATCCATGCTTTTTGGCGAGGTCTTTTCCCATTTTAAAAAGTTCGAATGCATATTTTTTAATGTGCTTCCATTCGTCTGGCTTTGCCAGTCCTGATCTAAGAATTTCTTCTTCAGAAATATCTTCATCATGGCCCTCGCTGGCTTTAGTAGAAGGAGTAATTAAAGGTTCAGGGAAAAAATCGTTTTCTTTTAATCCATCAGCCATAAGTTCGCCACATAATATTCTTTGACCGTTGTTATAGGTTCTCCAGGCATGTCCGCACAAGTTTCCCCTAACAACAACTTCTATCTTAAAGGGTGCGCATTTGTAACCAATAGAAGAATTAGAGGTGGGCGTATGCAGAAGCCAGTTAGGACAAACTTCCTTAGTTGATCTCAACATAAATGCTGCAAGCTGGTTCAAAACCTGGCCTTTATAAGGAATTGGCCTTGGTAATATGACATCAAATGCGGAAATGCGGTCGGAAGCAATCATAACCAGCAGATCGTCATTTATTGTATAAACATCCCTAACCTTACCCTGATAAAAGTTTGTTTGTCCCGGAAATTGAAATATTGCCATGGCCCGAAAGTAATCTGAAGAATTGTTTCTGTATCAGCTTCAGCAAAAAAAATTTATCTGATTGACTAAAACCAGATAAATTATTTTCCTAAAACGATTGTAATTGTTACTTTTCAATTATAAATGACCAGATTTACACCTGGTTTTAAATTGCTTGCATTCTTCCACAACTAAAAACTGACTTATGAGAAGATTATATGTAACAGTTGGAATACTACTAACGATATTGAGTTTTACTGCAAATGCGCAGAATGTAATCATTAGCGGCAACGTAAAGAATTCAAACAATAAAGAAAATGTCTCTGCTGTTTCTGTGATCGTAAAAAATACCGGACAGGGCACTTATACAGATCAGAATGGCAACTTCAGTATTGTAGTAAGGCAATTACCAGTTACACTAATATTCACTTCGGTAGGATTTGAAATGCAGGAAGTTGCTGTTAATTCAGCTTCGTCTGCAGTTGAAGTAAATTTAAACCCAGGAAATTCTTTGGGTCAGGAAGTAGTAATATCAGCCACAAGAACACCGCAAAGAATCCTTGAATCACCGGTTTCAATTGAAAGATTCAGTCTTGGCAATATTGTAAATGCGGCCAACCCCAATTACTATGATGCATTAGCGAACCTGAAAGGAGTAGACCTTACAACATCCAGTTTAACATTTAAAACGCTTAGTACGAGAGGGTTTAATGGTAGTGGCAACCTTAGATTCAATCAGCTGGTTGATGGTATGGATAATCAGGCACCAGGATTAAATTTTGCTGTAGGAAGTGTTATCGGGCCTACAGAAATTGATATAGAGAATATTGAGTTATTACCCGGAGCATCCAGTGCGCTTTATGGCTCAGGAGGTATGAATGGAACTATGCTGATCACAAGCAAGAATCCATTTAAATATCAGGGTTTAAGTTTCCAAATCAAGCAAGGATTAATGCATGTTGATGACAGTCTTCATCAGCCGTCTCCTTATTATGACTGGTCATTCAGATGGGGCAAAGCTATAGGACAAAAATTCGCATTTAAACTTTCCGGGCAATTCATTCAAGCCAAGGATTGGGAAGCCGCAGATCTGAGAAACCTTCAAAGGAATAATGTATTCAGCTCTTTAAAGCCCGGAGATAGAACAACGGATCCGAATTATGATGGTGTAAATGTATTTGGTGATGAAGCCAGCACAAGCATGACCAGTTTTGCTCAAGCAGCTGTTTTTACAGGATTTCCTCCAATTCTTCAGGGATTGGCAGCAGTTTACGGGGGGCCACCCACGCAAGCACAAATTAATAGCGCGTTTTTAAACCCAGCATCTATTCCGGTTCCTGCATTACAGCAAGGATTAACTCAATTACGGCCGTTCTATCTTGGATTACAAAACAATGTATTTGGAGGACAGTCTGTAAGCCGTACAGGATATAATGAAAGAGATCTGGTAAACTATAATGCATACAATGTAAAACTTACCGGAGGCCTGTACTACAAAATCAAAAATAATGTAGAGGCTTCGGTCCTTGCCTACTATGGAACCGGTACGACTGTATATACAGGCGCGGACAGATATTCCTTAAAGAATTTGAAAATGGGCCAATATAAGGCTGAAGTAAAAAGTGATAACTGGTTCTTAAGAGCTTACACCACCCAGGAAAATTCAGGCGATTCGTATACTGCAACTACTGCCGCTTTATTTATTAACAGAGCCTGGAAAAGTGATCAGAACTGGTTTGCCACCTATACCGGCAATTATGGAGGTGCTAAATTGTTAGGACTTCCTGATGCTCAGGCGCATGCATTTGCAAGGGCCGCTGCGGACCAGGGAAGATTTTTGCCTGGGACTCCTGAATTTACTGCTGCATTCAATAATGCGATTCAAACTTCAATAAATAAAGGAGGAGCTAAATTTGATGATGCTACCAACCTATATCATTTTGAAGGACAATATAATCTTACTAATTATATAAAGGTCGTTGAGGTATTAGTTGGAGCTAGCTACCGTATTTATCATCTGAATTCGCATGGGACGATTTTTGTTGATACAACCGGTCCAATTAATATTACAGAAGCCGGTGCCTATGTTCAATTACAAAAGAACCTATTAAACGATGTTTTAAAGCTCACCGGATCTTTAAGGTATGATAAAAATGAAAATTTTGAAGGAAGGGTTACACCAAGAGCAACCGCATTAATAAAAGTTGCCCCTAACAATAATATCCGGTTATCTTATCAAACAGCATATAGATTTCCTTCTACACAGGACCAGTATATTAACCTTCTAACAGGCGGGGCTAACCGTTTAATTGGAGGCTTAGCTCAATTCAATACTTATTTTCAATTTAATACAAATCCCGCCTATACTTCAGAAAGCATTGTAGCGTATCGTAATTCCTTTGCTGCGGGTGCACCCAATCCTGAACTATTACAACAGGCACAATTTCAGGTTATAAAGCCGGAAACAGCTAATTCATATGAAATAGGGTATAAAGGCTTATTGACCCACCGTTTTTTAGTTGATGCGTATGTCTATTACAGTAAGTATAACAATTTCATTGGCAGGGTAGCAGTAGGAAGGGGAGTTAGCGGAAATCCGGCCAATGCTCCATTTGATCTTGCGAGTCCTTATACAACCAATAACTATTCATTTGTAAAAAATACTGATAATACTGTCAATGCGATAGGATGGGGGGTAAGTGGAAGCTATCAATTTGGCGAAGGCTATGAAATAAATGGTAATTTTTCTTCTGACCAGCTAAGTAACGTACCATCAAACATTGTAACGTTCTTCAACACGCCAAGATTCCGATACAATATAGGGGTAGCAAATAATGATCTTGGAAAAGGATTTGGATTTAATATAATCTATAGATGGCAGGATAAAGTATTCTGGGAAGGAACTTTCGGTACAGGAGAAGTCCCTGCTTTTGGAACCGTAGATGCGCAAGTTAGTTACAGGTTGCCTTCCATAAAAAGCATATTAAAACTCGGTGCTTCTAATCTGACAAATCATTATTATACCAGTGCATTTGGCAATCCAAGAATTGGGGGATTGTATTATGTAAGCTTTGGGTATAATGTTTATTAGAAACCCCTGTCCCCTAAAGGGGAACTTAGTAAAAGAGTTCTTTCTTTAGCAATTTTATTGACTGTAAAATATTAGAAATTGTTTCATTCTAATTAATGATAATTATTTGATAAATGATTCGGTTAGTTATACCTAAGTTCCCCTTTAGGGGGCAGGGGAATATAAAAGCCGCTTCAGGAGAAGCGGCTTTTTTTGTAGGAGTAGGAAATGATAATTAACCAAATAAACCACCTTTTTTAAGGGATCTTGTTCCCTCGGCAATTTTGAAACCGTTCTGATACACTTCAATCTTGTAATCACCGGTTTGAAAATGATCCTGATGCAAAGGCAACTGTACATTTTTACGGGTACCTTGCTCGTATTCTACTGTAGTTTTAAAAGTATATTTTCTGTCACCGTCTTTACGTGTAGTTAATGTACCACCGGTAGAATCGGCAATAACCTGCCCATCCGGAGATGTTACAATAACATAGATATCTGCAGGGCCAGATCTGGCAACGCGATTCTCAACATCGAAGGATACAACTAATTTATCGACTCTTTTAGCAGTGGTAGTTACTTTTTCCTTACCATTCTTGCGTTCTTTTATTGGAGTGATCTGAATATTAGATGCTGTAAATGTTGAGGCTACGTCAACTGTTTTTGCTAATTCCTCTTTTTCCGAAGTAGTTGTTTGCAAATTAGTTTGCAATACCTGCTTTTCCTGGGTAAGGCTTGAATTAGCAGCTGCCAGTTGTTGATTCTCACCTGTAAGTCTTGCAACTTCTGCTTCCAGGTTAGCAATCTTTCCATTCAATTCATTAATCAGATCTTTTGCTTTTCTTAATTCAGAAGCTGTAGCATTTTTATTATTTACGATTCTGTTGATCTCATTTTTTAATTTTGTGATCTCGGACTGGCGATCAGTCAATTTTCCCTGAAGATTATTATTGCTTCCGGTAATTGAATCCAATCGAGTAAGAGCGTCGTTGTAAAGAAGCTGAACTGAATCTCTTGCAGTCATAGCTTTTGAAGCTTCAACAGTTTTTACCTGAATTTGTTTAGTGGAGTCATTTTTGTCATAAAGAAAATAAGCCCAGGTTCCTAATAGTCCGGCTGCCAAAACACCAATCAGGATATTTTTAGTGGTGTTATTGGAATTCCTCGAAGGACGATTGGAACCCTGCGGATTTTCAGCAGAAGGATAATTTGTATTTGCCATCGTTTAAAGGTTTTAGTTAAAAGATAATTGAATTTTGTGAGTAAAGGTGATAACTTATTTTTGAATTTTCGGCACCTTGTTCGAAAACCGTGCCAGAAAAATAATACATTGATTTTGAATATCTAAGCAAAAGAATGACTTTAGACAAAATAATCTCTAATCTTATAAAGGGTGTTTTTAAGCCAATATACTGGCTGGAAGGGGATGAAGAGTACTTTATTGATTCCATTATTAATTATGCAGAACACAAAATTTTAACAGAAAATGAGAAAAGCTTTAATCTTTCCATTTTCTATGGAAGAGATACTTCGTGGGCTGATATCGTAAATGTATGTAGGAAATATCCGATGTTTTCCGAGCGCCAGGTGGTTATATTAAAGGAAGCCCAATCTATGAAAGACATTGAGAAAATTGAGGGATATATAGATAAGCCTTTACCTTCTACTTTATTATTTATAGCCTATAAAAATAAAAAAGTTGATGGCAGAACAAAACTTGCGAAACTATTGAAGGAAAAATCGGTTTTTTATAGCTCGAAAAAGTT
>JBJMLT010000131.1:0-2395 GCA_045805165.1 Flavisolibacter sp. | reverse complement strand
GTCATTATATAATAAAGTAACATCTGTTCCTGCTTCGGGAACATTGTGTGCATATATTACAAGTGGATATTTTTTGGCGGTTGAATAATTTGCGGGAACATAAATAACCGCATTTTGATTTGTGTTTCCAGTACTAATTTTATCATTCAATAATTGTTGAGCCTGTATAAAGATTGAAAATAAAATAAGTGATAGGGATAAGGTGGCTTTTCGAAACATCAGGTGGTAATTTTTCCCCAACTAAGCAAACATTCAGCCAAAAAAGCTCATCTATATAATTAACTGAGCTATTAACAGTTTTTTTTTATTAAATTGATTCAGATTAAATTATTCATCGTAAAAGCAGAAATATTAATGTACAGGTCGCTTATGTATATCATAAAAAAACCATAAAGGGGAAAATTTTTTTAAAGCTTATTCGTTTTGGTACAATATTGGTAAACAAGGAAACACTAAAATTTAAAGTTTTAAATATGAAAAACCTGAGAGTGCCATTGTTTGGTGTAGCCATCGTCCTGTTTCTTTTCTCCTGTAAAAAGAACGATATGCAGGCTCCTGTTACGCAGTCCACCACTACCAACACCGCAAAAATTAACGTCGATTCAACTCAAAGTCTGAAATCATCATCTGCCTGGACTGCATTATCTAACTGGCAGGTTGCTAATCAGCAAAGTTTTAATTTATATTATAAGTCTATTCCAGAAGCTAAAATAACTTCTGCTGTTGCATCCAACGGTCTGGTTCTGGTTTATAAAAAGAGTGCGAATAATACTATTGTACGCCTTCCTTTTGAAGAAAAAACCGGTTCTCAACTTTCAAACTATTGGTATTACCAGGTAAGCAATGGAAAAGTTCTTATTTCTCGTGATTCTTATAATAATGCTCAAGCTTCTTCACAGGATAATTTTCAGTATGTAATATTTACTCCTGATCAATTAGCCAAACTTGAAGCAAAAGGTTATGATAGAAATAAATTAATGGGTATTTCTTACGAAGAGGTTGTTAAGTTATAAACCCTTATGAAGAAACAAAGAATAAAAAGCTATCGAAAGATGGCTTTTTATTTTACCCCAAACTGGTTGCCTTTATTTTCAATGATGCATGGAACCGGATTGGCATCTTTAACAAATTCCCTGGCCGCCTTATCTATTTTATTATTGATCAAACGGACCTTGAGCTTTGGCCCATCCATGCATTTCCCATTAATATAAATAGCATCTTCATTGGCAGACCTGGCCGTTTGCCTTATCAGGTTATTGATAATATCAACATTACCCGCTCCAAATACCTGTATAGCTGCACCTGTACCACCTGTTATTTTATTATTGTAAACTGATCCTGTTGAGCAACCACCTACTATAATGCCAGATCTTTGTTGCTCCAGATTAGCTTTTCCATAATTTTTTATTTCATTATCGTGTATTTTGAAATGCTTTGACCTGGCTATCTGTATACCATCACCTGACAAATTCTCAAAGATCATATTCGCAATTTCAACAGTATCAAATGTTCCTGTAGAGTTATAAGTAGAAGGATCCGTGTTACCGATATAAATACCTTCCGACCTTCCGCCTTCAGATGGATTATCCAATCCATGAACATAACAATGATGAATGAAAATATTTTTAAATGGACCACCGGTTTTAGAATTGCTGAAGAAGCCTAACTGTGAGTTATGGATCTCCAAACCATTGATTTCAAAATGGCTGCCTCCAAAGCTAAAACCCTGAGCGTTGAAAGTGCCATCAAGTCCACCCACCATAAAGCCATATTTATTCTTTGCAGAACCTGAACCATCTATATGAACATAATTACTATAGATAATAAGGAATGAATAATTGTTAGTTCCAATGCCTATACGAACCAGGTTATGGTTGGTTATTACAATTGGTTTTCCTGGTGCCCCTTCCAGCTTTTCCAGAAAAATATATGAATAATCCCCTTCCAATAAGATAGTATCGCCCGGATGCGCATCATGCTTAGGTTTATAAAGTCCACCATCTGCGTTTTTCGGAAGTTTTATAATTCTGGCTTTTGCAGTGTATATACAGAATAATAAAATAAAAGATAGTAATAGCTTCACATTCATATAAAATATTCATGAATTAATTATAAATGTAAGTCTTATAAAAATTGCAGGGATAATGACTATTACAGTCATTAATTCTCTAATGTGCTGATGGCATTTTGCTTTAGCGATTCCGGCATGCGGATCCTTTGAAAGATAAAAATGATGAGAAGTAAAAAGAAGAATAAAATACATATGCCTGCTAGCTGCGGAACATCTTTCAAAAAATAACCTAATACTAATACTATAGCATGTACAAAACAGATCAGCTTGGCTGCCAGGCTATGGCTCCAACCATTATTGGTAAGTAAATGATGAATATGATTT
>JBJMLT010000130.1:0-7976 GCA_045805165.1 Flavisolibacter sp. | reverse complement strand
TTAGAGACATAGCCCGTGAGATTGCAGATAAAATTAGAAGCAATGCAACAATTGATTGGACGATTCGAGAAAGCGTCAGAGCAAAGCTTATGGTATTAGTGAAAAGAACCTTGACCAAATACGGCTATCCGCCTGACAAACAACAGAAGGCTATAGATACAGTTTTAAAACAAGCTGAGTTGTTAGCTGATTATTGGGTTATGCAATGTTAGATCTAAGACAACAAAAATATGTAGTTAAAGGGTCAAGTGGCTAATATTTGATTGGTAATGATTGTCATTCGGCTAAACGCTCTATCAAATAGTACATGATTTACTATAATAGACCATAACGAAGTCCTCTACCCTTTAACGCATTAATCATTTCAAAAACCAGAGCATGATCGTTAAAGACATTCGTCGCTTCCGCGAATTTTTTAAAACTAACATCGTTAAGATCACTTTGCCGAATCGTGACCCGCACTTCGCTGGATCCTTACGTCAAGCATCCGATGACCATTTCGGATTTTTTTCGATGCTTAACGGCCATGGAGATATTGAAAACAAGCTGAACACGATCCTGAATATAGCAGGGGACTCACAAGCCATCTATGAGTTCATGCAGAATGCCGTAGATGCAAACAGTACTTTTTTCTATTTAGGTAAGTACGGAACAGACGAATCTCCTTATCTAATTGTCCTCAACAATGGCGATTATTTTGACCTACAATCAGTTGTTTCTATTTTAGCAATTGGGGCAAATGCCAAATACCGAAATCCGGACAATATTGGCCAGTTTGGTGTAGGCTTCAAACTTGCACATAGACTTATAGGAGCAGATAACAGTCTACGTGAATTGTTAGATGAAAATAAAGGACCGCTACTTTTCAGCTGGGCTAATGGAGAAATAAATGATTTAACAACAGTTGAAAGCATATTGCTAGAAGACCCTGCCTGTCAAGGTTATCTTACTGAAGCTTCATCCAAAAGCTTAGCTCCATGGTTATTCAAAATCATTGCTACAAACTTTCCTTGCTTACCAAATGATCCCGTTTATGATGGCAGAGGGAAAGTTTCTGATGGTTTATTCACTCAAGAAGACCTAGATGCACTGAAAGGCGCAGCCCAACTTTGTCTGGAACAATGTGAAAAAGCAAAATATTTTAATACCGGAACACTAATAATTATCCCTCTTCATCCTCCCAAAGTACCCCACATTTTAGGAGGAATTCCTAAAGGGCTTGAAGTCGCCGCTTCAATAGTAAGCCGAAGGGCTAAGAAGGTGACTGATATTACCACCCAAATTAAAGACAAGGTGCTGGAACCAGAGTCTTTATTTACTGAGTTATGGGAGCTGCCTCAAGATATTACGGCTGGGAGACTAGGAAACGAGCGAGTGAAAAACGTCGAATTAATGTTTTTGTACTGCAATCCATTAATAGAAGACCCCTTTAATAACAAGCCTCAATTCTACCGCTACTTCCCTATGTCATTAGAGCAACATGGGTTTCGATTTGCAATCCATAGTAATGCTCTTACACTTTCATCGGCCAGAACTGAGCTGCAAGAAAATGATACAAATAAGTTCCTGTTTAGTTGTTTAGTACCAAGAATTGCAGATAAGCTTATTGAATACTCGCAAAACAAAAAGGAGCATTTTTGCCATTTATATCTTTCCGTGCTTCTGTCACATCGAGGCCAGGCAGGAAGCAGTTATTGGATCCAAGGGCGTGATTGGCTTGAAACCGCATTATGGCAACCTTTAATAAAACTTTTAA
The DNA here is from genome assembly GCA_045805165.1 of Flavisolibacter sp. Taxonomy (GTDB): domain Bacteria; phylum Bacteroidota; class Bacteroidia; order Chitinophagales; family Chitinophagaceae; genus Flavisolibacter. Next base: position 6,220 of record JBJMLT010000130.1, on the reverse strand, counting down.
GCAGTCATATTCCAATAGCAGATCCTAATGGATTTGCGCTTGCTACAACAACAGAAAATGTTCACATAAAAGACAGCATGCTGCCTATTGAAACATGGTATAAAATAGAGCAGGTCAAATGGTTTTATTGGGACAACAAAAATCATCCGACAGTTTGTATAGAGGCTCACGCAGAAACGAAATTATGTCTACAAACAATAAACATTTTAGATGTTTTAAAAGAGGAAAGCAGTATTTCTTTTATCAATTCTTGGCTTGAGGAAACGCCCCAGAACACAATCAAACTATTTGAGGAATTAAATACTATCAAACTTGAGGATATTGATAAAGACGTTGTATGGAAAAGCATTCGCCAGCTGCGACTTTGGTGGTTTGGAACCGATGTATACTCCATTAACGAATTGCATCAAAATGATGGCTTAAAGTATCATTTAATTAATTATGGTCCACTAAGTGTTATAAAAGAGATAATAGGAAAAAAAGGACTTTTTGTATCGGATCATTGCTTGGAATTGTATGAAGAAGTAAAGAAGTTCATCCGAGATAAAGGGCAAAACCTACTTCCTTATTTGCGGGATTTCAAGGAACTTAATGAACATTTAAGTCTCAAACTAAGCGCAGGAAATGATTTGATCGGCAGCGAAAAAGCAACAATCTTCAAAGAGATAGAGGCGGCTGTGCGGAGCACGTCAAGCCCTGCCAAGCGGATAGAAATCATGCGGGTTTTGACGCTATTTTCCAACAAAAGAAATGAAGTGAAGGCTTTGTTTCAGCTTACATCATTATCCAATGTTCCCGACATGCTTCAAGGCTGGCGAATTAGCGAAGGTGAATTGGCTTTGGTCAATTTAGCGGAATACTTGTCAGATAGCCTAGAAACTATTTATGAGCATATTACAAGACCTTTTTGGAATGACATTTCATCAAAAGAAAATTTCAACCCTGAATACACAAGTGTACTTTTTGCGTACGTAAAAAAATGCTACAAACTTAAACCTACTATGGGGGTTCTTGAACCTACAAGCATATTTTTTACGGAAAACGGTCTTCGTCAACCGGCATTTTTTCATCATACACTTGCAGCTTTAAATGAACATGAGTATTCTAGATTATTGAATGTTTTAAAATACGCAAATATTTACCTACCACAGCGCAGCCTCTTGGAATATTATAAAGAAGCACCGTTTCTATTGGCTGTCAATGATGGGATTAACCTTCTGGGAATGGAACAAGGAGTGTCTTCTGAAGAAGCACAAACGCTAATTAAATGGCTTATTGCAGCATTTCCTGGTACAACAAAAAGTTTTTTATTTGAAAGCAGGGACGATCAACTAGTGTACATTAAGCCCAAGCCGAATAGTGTTCATCAATTTATTTCTGGCAAACAAAGCATACAAGAATATATAGATGCGTTCTTTACCCATCGCTTGGTACCACTGCCCAAATGTTTAAATCAATTATTGGGTAACGAGGTGCTTCATGGTGAGAAACTTTTGGAACGTTTAATTTATGAGGCGCAATCAATTCCCCCGGCGCAAAATCAACTTTTATCTATTATTATAAGTGAAGGAAATGATGAATTGAAAGAAAAACTTCTGACTAATCTTGCACCATTACAACTTACTACAGAGATAGAGGGAGGAAGCACGAAACACTTGGCTTTGCAGTTGTACTTGTCTATTCAGAAAGAATCCCTGCGACGTCAAGTTTTTGGGAAAAGAGCCTTTCTACCACAAAATGATTCATGGATTGCGTTGGAGCAAATATCTAATCGCGGTTCAGATGAACTCAACCTTATGCTGACAGAGACAATAACGCTTAGTTTATCCGTAAATCAACTTTTAGGAGGAATAGCTAATGCGGTAAATGAATATTTGACCCACATTTTAAAGCACTGGGAAGCTTTGTTCCCTGCAAACCATAGTGACTTAGCTGCCTTGTTAGGCATCGGTGTTCAACGTAATTGCCGTGATGTATGGACGCAAATGCTGTCAAACCTGGTTGATGGCAAAATTCAAAATTGTCAACAGCTACTATTTGCTTTGATTTTGATGAAAGACAAACAATTAAGGACTGATAATATCCAAGTAGAAACAAAGGAGGGTTGGCAACCCTTAAGTCAAACGTTTTATTGGCAGTCAATGCCATTTATTCCAACCAGTAAAACACTACATCAGCGGTATCGCGAGAGCATTACTTCTATACTGCCAAATAGCGTGATCTGCCTACAACATGAGGCCTTTGGATTAATAGCGTTACCTCATTTAAATGATGGATTGCTGATTATGCCAGGAATAACTACTATTGATGATAAATATCAAAACTTGTTTTGTGCTTTCCTTTTTGAGCAATGGGAAAAGTCGGGATCTCCAGCTTCCATTCGGCTCAACGAACCAGGGCAAAGTTGGGGAAACCTGATAGGCATCGATCCTACTGCTTTGATTCTCCAGAAGGAATATTCTTTGCCTGAAGAGCAGGTGCCAATATCCCTATTTACAGATGAAATCAGAATTGATGAAACTAGTCTGGACGCGTTTCTTATGGCATTAGGAGCATTAGGGAATGAGACTCCTGTTGTCAAAACAAGACGATTCTTTAATAAAGTTGGTGGTAGCATTGCAAGTGATATGCCTATGAAACAGATCATAGCCACGCTCAAATGGCTTTCTGTCAATAATATATCAGTCAATCGTGACGATATAGCTATCTTTTATCGAAATCTTGCAGGTAAAGCAACGGACTTGTGGTACTTCCCTGCGTATACTGAATTGAATTCGGGAATGAAAATCGTTTCAATCAAGGAAGAAGTTTATTTGTTACAACAAACCGATTTGGCTTGGTTGAGAAATCAAGGAGTGGAATTTGATGAAATTGCTTTAGCTGCAAAAGCACCAATAATAAATGGTGCGATTTTGCAGGATTGGACTCATTATTTGTCGCAAAATGTAAAGATTTTAGAAATGACGAATAATGACATAGATTGGGAAAAAGCGTTCCAAGAAAGTATTGAATTAAGTTTCCCATTTTATATAGAATGGAAAAAGAAATTTCCTCATTTGGAAATCCGATGGATACGCAATGGAGATATCCCGAAAAGAATAATTGTTGCTGGAAATGTGCTTAAGGAATATCGTCAAGGGAAAATAGCTTATGCAATACCGACACGCATTTTTGTAAGTTACGATGCCACTTCTCAAATTGTAAACGAAATAGAAAGTAACCAATATTTTAACCTTGAAGCCCGTAATTGGCTCAGACAATGTTATCAAGCCCAAGAAGCTCAGTTTGAGCAATTCGTTGAACTTGCTAAAAAGGATCCAGATTTTGCCCAATTGCTTTCTACTAAAGCAGAAGCTATTCAATTAAAAGCTGAACGTGAAGCAAAAGCAGAAATTGTCAAAAGTGCTTCTCATAAATATACGCTTAGTTGGTTTTTAAGCCTATTGGACCTTGTGAAAGTACAAGAAAAAAGCGTACGAGTACCTGAGATTAGCTTTGGCAAGTGTGAACGCCTGTTCGCTGCCGAAAAGATTTATGAACTTTCAGAATGCAATGGTCGCATACCAGCAGGAATTGACGGTTTCGACGAGATTCCAGCCAGCATAACTTATATAAATCAGCAAAGTGAAACAAAGTCACTCAGCACCAGACTTGTGGCCAGCGAAAAACACCAAAAGCTTCGGGTAATGTTTCCTGAAGTACTTGCACAACAAGAGATTGAAAACGCACATAGAGTCCTTTCAGTACAGCTGGAGTTCACGCGTAGAGTTGACCTCATAGAAGAGTTAAAAAATGGTTTTATTAGATTGAACTTAACCGAGGCTACTAACTTGAAAGACACACTATCACCACAAGTAGACTTTATTTTTGGTCCGCCAGGCACAGGTAAAACGACTAATCTCGCCCGTGCATTAATTTCAATGGAAGGCATGAACGGTCCAGTCATTGTTCTAACGCCCACTAATAAAGCTGCAGACGTACTTGCAAAAAAAATTGTTGAAGAAAACAATAATAAAGTTCCTGTTTGGCTTATGCGTGCCGGCAACTGTACTGATCCTTATTTATTACGGGACGGCGTTGTAAAGACTGGAGATGATCTCTTGATTGAAAGTAACCAGTTTGCGGTGATGATTACCACAATTCATCGCTTCCCTTATTTCACAGTGCCTGTAAGCAGGAGCTTTAACGACAAAAACCGTCTATGCGATTGTCCATGGAGCAAGGTAATATTTGACGAGGCATCTATGATCCCTTTAGCCTATATCACACATGCAATACACGCACGACAGAGGGAAGACCTGTCAACTCATTTCATAGTAGCAGGTGATCCATTGCAAATACCTCCGGTTTTTGATTTAATATCTGAAGATTTGGATGACTTTGCCGAAGAACTACAGGAGGGAAATATATATACAATGATTGGCCTAAATAGCTTCGATAAAAGCGATCAGGCCAACATCCCTAAATATGGTAGCCGAATCGAAAATCTTTCTGTTCAACATCGTAGTATTCCAGCGATTGGTGAGATATTTAGCAAGTTTCAGTATGCTGGTAAAGTAAAGCACAGTCGAGGCACCTCTGATAATAATAAGCCTGCTACCTCACGACCTTTACCAGAGTTCTTTCAACAACTTGGTTTTAAGCCTGTAACAATTATCCGCTACCCTGTAATGTCAGGAGAAAGCATTTATAAGCCTCAGAAGCTTGAGGGCAGTCCCATCCATCTTTACAGTGCTTTACTTGTAAGTGAATTGGTAAAACGATTCAGGAAAGAGGTAAGAAATGAGGGAGGTGATCTTTGGAATATTGGAGTATTAGCACCTTACCGCTCACAAGCTGATGTAATGTTGAAAATGATCGAAGCTCATCCAAGCATTGCCTCGCAAGTGGCAATCACGATTGATACCGTACATGGCTTTCAAGGGGATGAGAACAATTTAGTGTTTGCGGTCTTTAACCCTTCAGGCAACGGAGATAATATCAGCCACAGCCGATTTCTAAAAAAAGAATTCATCATCAATGTGGCTATAAGTCGTGCCGAAGATTATCTCATTATGTTAATTCCTGACGATGATAGCAAAGGGTTTGTTGGTCTTCCGTTGCTTAGAGAGTTAATACGGTTAGCTAAAGAGACGCCTCTTGATCGGCTCTCGATTCTCAGCGCAAAAGATTTAGAAGAGAATTTAATGGGACAGCAGCAGTTCTTTAGTACAAAAACATTTTCAACGGCCCACCAGAAAGTAAATGTTTATGGAAAGCCTGACTTGCCTTATATGATTCGTTTGAATGAAAAAGCATTAGACGTTCATTGGCAAGTGTAGATAATAATTAAACAAATTTAGGAATAAGTTTGTATATAGAACTACCAATAAAGCTAGTGGCGGACAATAAATAAGCAAAGGCGAATGAAAAAAGTAATGAGACTTGATTAACAAACCTTGGTTTTGAAGGCACATATATATTCGCCCACCGGTTTGTATCCAACTTTAATAAATACTCTATTTGATGCGGATTTAGGGCGTCCGCCATCAACATCAAATATTCATTTACGCGGCGTGAGCCTCGGGTAACTGCATGAGTATCGAAGTACCGTTTCCGTTACCCAAAAATTCGTCTGGCGTAAAGAAATTGCCAATTACAGGAAATTCTTTCCCATCAAGTATTGTCTGAACCATAGAACAGATTCTGCACTTGTCAGTCCATATGTACATATATCCTTTCATTACACTTGGAAACGTTCTGGTTGCATTTCCTCAAGAGTTCTCACGTTAGTGCCGTAGATTCTGTTAAAAATTTCAAGCCGCTCGCCGCCAATCCAATAGTTTGATAGGGTTGCGCCATCTCAAGCTGGACTGAATCATAAATTACGTTTTCGTTTATTTTATCGCATTTGTTTGTGATCCGATGTTTTAAAACTTCTGACGCAAAATTGAAAGGTTCAAAAACCGCATCAATATTGTTTGCAGACTTGCTGGAAGAGACGTTACCAAAGTTCAAACGTTACAAGAATTTAGCACCTGCATTATAAATAAGAACCATGTCAAAGCGATGGGGAAGTTGCACACCTGCTGGTCGGATAATTTTCAACACTGAGTTAATTAAAGGACCTAAAGGAAGCATTGAATATGTAATTATTCGCGAACTGTGTCACCTCGTCCATCACAACCATACAAAAGCATTCCAAAGTCTGCAAAGTAAATGATACCCGATTGGAGAAAGT
>JBJMLT010000129.1:0-3374 GCA_045805165.1 Flavisolibacter sp. | reverse complement strand
TGTCTGAAAAAGCTTTCCATTGCAGAACTGTCAAGAAAAAGGTCAGAATACGAATTGGCTTTTGTAATGCTATAATCCCTTTTACTTACTTTTTTGGTCTCCTGACTACTTTCATTATCGGAAGTTTCCTTTTCTGTCTGAGGTTTTTTATTTGAGTTTTGACAAGAAGCAATTAAGCTGCTGCACAATGCAGCATAGATAAAAAAATTCTTCATATCTCATCAGTTTACAAAAGATATGCCTGATCAATTAGCTAATCAGCTAATCAGCTAATTAATGCCTGGTAATTTAATACCTGACTTTTTTAGGTCGTCAATCAGGATTTGCTGGAATGCGTACCTGGTGTCTTCGAAACCATGTGCATTGATCCATGCATTGATTATCACTTTGTAACCATCCGATTCAACATCAGAGACACCAATCCGATGCTCTGGTGCTTTATTTATTTTACCATAGTCGTGAATGGACCTTTCTATAATTTGCTTGAGCTGGTTAAAATCCACACCATAGTTAAATTTGAGTTCCACATCCATTCGTCTGGTTCCCTGCCGGCTAAGATTAATTATTATTTCGTTAGAAAGCTTGCTATTAGGAACAATAACTGTTTTGTTATCGAAAGTAAGTACAATTGTGTAAAAAAGCTGTATGGTGGTAACGGTGCCTTCTTGTCCTTGTGTAACTATATTATCTCCAACCCGGTAAGGTTTTAATAAAAGAATTAACACTCCACTTGCAAAATTTTGAAGAGTTCCTGAAAGGGCTAGTCCGGCAGCTACGCCAAATGCTCCAATAACTGCGGCAAATATGGTCATTTGAATACCCAAAATCTGCATCAGTCCTAAAAGAAGCAAAATCTGCAAGGCAATGGAAATAACTCCCTGAAGGAATGAACATATAGAGGGATCAATATTTCTTCTTTGTAAAACTTTTAACAACCATTTTTTAAAAAGCCTTATTAACCACAGGCCTATAAATAAAACAATTATTGATATAAGAATGCGTGGACCGAAAGTTATTACCCAATTATAAGCCCTGTCATAAAAATTTTCTAAATTGATCGGTTTAGTCGTCTTCAACTATTGTAATTTTCTGGAGAATACATTAGAAAATTATGCCGAATGCCGTTACCCCCTTACCTTTGCAGCCGAAAAACGAAAAACCTGTGCAATAGAAGGTTTTTACTTCATGAAACTCTTCTTTTTAAAAGCTATTTATGGCAAAAGTTGGTAAGGTAAAACAAATCATTGGTGCAGTTGTAGATGTTCAATTCGAGGACAGTCTTCCCGAAATTTTTAATGCACTGGAAATTAAGAGAGATAATGGTGACACATTGGTTCTTGAAGTACAAACACATCTTGGTGAAGATAGTGTACGGACCATTGCTATGGATGGAACTGAAGGCTTAACCCGTGGAGTAGATGTTGTAGATACAGGCGGTCCAATTAAAATGCCAGCCCGTGATGCCATTAAAGGCCGTTTATTTAATGTTACCGGCGATCCTATTGATGGGTTACCTCCAGTACCAAAAGTTGATGGTCGTCCCATTCATGCTAAACCACCAGCTTTTGCAAATTTATCTACAGCTACAGAAATTCTTTATACAGGTATTAAAGTAATTGATCTTATTGAACCTTATGCTAAAGGTGGAAAGATCGGATTGTTCGGTGGGGCAGGAGTAGGAAAAACCGTATTGATCCAGGAATTGATCAACAATATTGCTAAGGCCTATTCAGGGTTATCAGTATTTGCAGGTGTCGGAGAAAGAACCCGTGAAGGAAATGACCTGATGCGTGAGATGATAGAGGCCGGCATTATGAAGTATGGTGATGCATTTAAGCATAGCATGGAAGAAGGTGGATGGGATCTTAGTAAGGTCAATATGAATGATCTTGCTGATTCTAAAGCAACTTTTGTTTTCGGACAAATGAATGAGCCACCTGGCGCTCGTGCCCGGGTAGCTTTATCTGGTTTAACGATAGCAGAATATTACCGTGATGGAGATGGTACTGGAAAAGGACGTGATATTCTTTTCTTTGTTGATAATATTTTCCGTTTCACTCAGGCAGGATCTGAAGTTTCAGCTCTTCTTGGACGTATGCCTTCTGCAGTGGGATACCAGCCTACGCTGGCAACTGAAATGGGGTTAATGCAGGAAAGGATCACTTCAACAAAGAATGGATCCATTACATCTGTACAGGCAGTGTATGTACCGGCAGATGACCTTACGGATCCGGCTCCGGCTACTACATTCGCGCATCTTGACGCTACTACAGTATTGGATCGTAAGATTGCAGATCTTGGAATTTATCCTGCAGTAAATCCTCTCGATTCCACATCAAGGATCCTTTCGCCACTGATTGTAGGAGATGCACATTATAATTGTGCTAATCGTGTGAAGCTCACCCTTCAGCGTTACAAAGAATTACAGGATATTATTGCCATCTTAGGTTTGGATGAATTAAGTGACGAAGATAAACTAACAGTAAGCCGTGCCAGACGTGTTCAGCGTTTCCTTTCTCAACCTTTCCACGTTGCAGAAGCATTTACAGGATTAAAAGGAGTGCTTGTACCAATTGAAGAAACGATCAGGGGATTTAACATGATCATGGATGGGGAAGTAGACGAATATCCTGAAGCAGCATTCAACCTCGTAGGTACTATTGATGATGCTATTGAAAAAGGAAAGAAATTGTTAGCGCAGGCCCAGGGATAATTAGCTGGTTAGCTGATTAGCTAATGACGAAATCAAAATTGATATTATGACATTAGAGATATTGACTCCGGAAAGGAAATTATTTAGTGGGGAAGTGTATGGTGTGCAGATGCCAGGAATCAGTGGATCGTTTGAAGTGTTGGATAAGCATGCTCCATTAGTAAGCGCTTTAAAAGCAGGAAGAGTGAAAGTTTTACGCGATAAACAAAACCACTCAGCAAATTTTGATATACAGGGAGGATTTGTTGAAGTGCTGAATAATAAAGTCACAGTACTTGTTGAAGGAGCTAAAATAATTGAATAAAAATCTTTATTAATAATTAAGAGCCGGTGCATGCACCGGCTCTTTTTATAATGGGATTTATGTCCGTAAACTTGTATCTACGATTTAACAACTAATGTAGAAGCCATTTTATCATGCAAAGTTTGTTTTTTCTCATCCCATAGCATCATCAGATATCCTATGAATAATGTTAAAAGGGATATTATTTTTCCAAAATATCTTCCTGTAGCTTGTCCAAATGTAATGGGCTGACCTTCTATATTGGTAACTTTTATTCCAACTGATTTTTTACCAAATGTAGCCTGTGATGCTCCTGATTCCTGTATTGCATAGTAAAGCCAGGAAATAATCAAGTTAATTATAAGGCTTGCAGTTCCA
>JBJMLT010000128.1:0-3073 GCA_045805165.1 Flavisolibacter sp. | reverse complement strand
TGATGCCGGCATTACTTATAATTTTTATCAGAAGTTCAATATCAATGTCAATGCATCTTATGCCGCTTTGGTAAGCATCCAGTCATCAGATGCTTTCACTCCTGCATTTAATACACCAGAATGGATCACCAATGTATCTTTTGGAAACAGGGAAATAATAAAAAATACCGGATTTAATATAGTATGGCACTGGCAGAGTGCGTTTTATTGGAATAGTCCTTTAGCACAAGGCAATGTTCCTTCTTATGGTACAATTGATGCCCAGGTAAGCCATTCATTTCCAAAATTGTTAAGCAGTGTTAAATTGGGCGCTACCAATGTATTTAATAATCGTTATTATCAATACCTTGGAGGTCCCGTAATTGGTGGATTTTATTATTTGTCAATAGTATTTGATACAAATAGTAAGCAAAAATGAATGAATCTATAGTGTTTCAGCAAACTGGCAATGAACATATCATTACATCGGGGAATAATCTTTTCCCCGTATTTCTAAAGCTTGAAACACTTCATGTTTTAATTGTAGGAGGAGGAAATGTGGGACTTGAAAAATTACAGGCAGTTCTTCAAAATTCCCCAGCTACAAAAATTAATCTGGTATCTATCCGGATAAATGATCAGATCAAAGAGCTTGCACAAAAGTTCAATACCATATCTATTTACGAGAGGCCATTTAATGCCAGCGATCTTGAAAGTACAGATGTTGTTATTATTGCTGTAAATGATACTGAGGCCAGCACCTTTATAAGAAGCAAAGCCAAAGAAGCAGGTAAGCTGGTAAATGTAGCAGATCAACCTGACCTGTGTGATTTTTACATGGGTTCCATTGTAAAAAAAGGAAATCTTAAAATTGCCATATCAACAAACGGTAAATCACCCACTATTGCTAAAAGACTAAGAGAAGTCATCAACAATATGATCCCTGATGAAATGGAAAGTGTATTAAATAATATGCAACACATCAGGAATAATATAAATGGTGACTTTAATGAGAAGGTAAAACAGTTGAACGACCTTACTAAAGTTCTGATAGCAAAGCAGGTAACCTTACAGGATGATGCCAAAACAGATCAGAAAAAATGGTCGCAGATAGTAACCTGGTGTCTTTTGATATTTATTTGCATGATCCTTGGTCATGCTATTCTATCTTATTTATCCGTACAAAAGATCGTTGATGGCTTTAAAACGATCCCTCAATATGTTGACAGGTCTTTTCTTATAATGTTGGTCACTGGATTTGCCGCTCAAATGGTAGATGGTTCTTTAGGAATGGGGTATGGAACTATTTCAACTACTTTTCTATTGGCGTATGGAGTTAATCCTGCAATTGTAAGCAGCAAGGTGCATTCAGCCAGAGTATTTTCCAGCGGTATTTCTGGTTATACCCATCATCGCTTTAAAAATATCAATAAGAAGTTATTCAGGGCTTTGGTTGTTCCCGGAATTATTGGAGCCTTAATTGGAGCCTCTCTAGCTTTTTTGGGACAACGATATGTTATGTGGGTTAGAATTCCACTTTCGATCTATACTTTATATCTTGGTTATTTCATTATTAAAAAAGCATTTAAAAAGAAATCCAATCAGGATAAAGTAAAGAGAGCCGGATGGCTCGCAAGTGCAGGAGGATTTCTGGATGCTTTTGCAGGAGGAGGGTGGGGCACTCTTGTTACAAGCACTTTAATTGCAAAGCGTAAAACTCCGCGTTACGTAATTGGCTCAGTTTGTCTTGCTGAATTTTTTGTAGTACTGGTAAGCTCTATTACTTTTTTTATTTTATTAAAGAGCATTCCATTAATGGATGTTCTTGGACTAATATTAGGTGGCATTATTGCAGCGCCTATTGCTGCGCGCTTAGTAGGTAAGCTTCCTCTTAAAAAAATGTATGTAGCTGTCGGTGTTTTGGTCATTCTCACCAGTTGCTCCACTATGCTAAAAAGCATTTTTGATCTTATCAAATAAGATACTGATACTTTTAGTTTCTCTGTAATTTTCAGAATCTATTTCTAACTTTTGTATAAATTACAGTGTAACCCAGTTAACCATGCACCGACGTAGATTCATAAAGAACACGGCGATTGCTTCCGCCGGACTTACAATTCTTAATTTTCCTGTCTTTGGTAAAAATGCTCCTTCTAATAAAGTTGTATTAGCTGTAATGGGCGTTAATGGGAGAGGAAGCTATTTAGCAAAAAGTTTTTCACAACTGCCCAATGTGGAAATAGCTTACATATGCGATGTTGAAGATAAAGCTATTCAAAAAGGGCTGGATGCATTAAAGAATGCTTCCAGAAAGCCTTCAGTAATTAAGGATATCCGGAAAGTTGTAGAGCTACCGGATATTGATGGCCTTTTGATCGCTGCACCTGATCACTGGCATACACCAGCAGCTATTTTAGCTTCCTCTCATGGTAAGCATGTATATGTGGAAAAGCCTTGCGGACAAAATCCTTACGAAGGAGAACTAATATCTCAGGCTTATCATAAGTATGGAAAGCTTATTCAAATGGGAAATCAGAGGCGATCATTTCCAACACTTATCGAAGCAGTCCAATCGGTACGTAATGGCATAATAGGTAAGGTTTATTTTGCTAAATCATGGTACACAAATAATCGGCAATCAATTGGCTTTGGAAAAAAGGTTCCGGTTCCACCAACTCTGGATTTCAATTTATGGCAAGGTCCCGCTCCACGTAAAGATTATCAGGATAATCTGGTTCATTATAACTGGCATTGGTTTTGGCATTGGGGCACCGGTGAAGCATGTAATAATGGAACACACGAAATTGATTGCTGCAGATGGTTCTTGAATGTTGATTATCCTGATAAAGTAAATTCTTCCGGTGGACGGTATGCATTTAATGATGATTGGCAGACACCTGATACCCAGGTTGCCTCATTTGAGTTTGGTGATAAAGGAACTATTACCTGGGAAAGCAGAAGCTGTAATAATTATCCGGTAGAAGGCTCAGGAAGGGGATTTATCATTTATGGAACTAAAGGAACACTTGTAAATAATGGAGGAGGCGATTATAAAATATTTGATATCAATAATAAATTGATCAAAAGCGTAGGT
>JBJMLT010000127.1:0-8416 GCA_045805165.1 Flavisolibacter sp. | reverse complement strand
TATCATTAAACCCATTCTTTTGCAACCATTTGATGACTTCATCCAGCTTTGCACTATCAGAAGATGAGAAATGCCTCAGAAGGGGGTAATCCGCATAGGTATCTTCATCCCTTGTATCATTAAAGAAAGCCATGAATTTATAATACTCATCATGAGTAAACGGATCATATGGATGGCTATGACATTGAACACAAGCGAAGGTTGTTCCCATTAAAGCCTGCCAGGTAGTATTAACACGATCTATAACAGCGGCGGTACGGAATTCTTCATTATCCGTTCCTCCCTCATCATTCGTCATTGTATTCCTGTGAAAAGCTGTCGCTACCAATTGATCTTCTGTTGCTCCCGGAAGGAGATCTCCTGCCAATTGCTCAACGAGAAACCGATCATAAGGCATATCCTTATTGAACGCGTTAATAAGCCAATCGCGATAATGCCAGATACTTCTTCCGGCATCCCGCTCATATCCTTTTGTATCAGCATAGCGAGCAAGATCCAGCCATACGGTAGTCCATCTTTCACCATAATGTGGGGAAAGCAACAATGAATCGACCAGCATTTCGTATGAGCGTGAATTATTACTATTTAAAAATGCTGAAGCTAGATGTTCTGAAGGAGGCAAACCAGTAATGTCTAAGCTAACCCTTCTTAAAAGTGTGGGTTTATCAGCTTCTTCAGAAGGCTTTAAATTAATTGAGTGAAGCCTGGAATAGATGAAATAATCTACATTATTTTTAATCCACTCGTTTTTTGAAGAACTGAAAAGTCCGAAAAATGATGATTGAGATGACGGAACCTTTACTTCTGCAACTGGAGTATAAGCCCAATGGTTTCCCCATTTCGCCCCTTGTCTTATCCAATTTCTTAAAATTGCTATTTCTTTATCCGACAAAGGTTCATGATGGTAAGGCATTCTTTCTTCAGGATCTTTAGAAGATATCCTTCTTATCATTTCACTATGATCCGGATCACCGGGAATAATTGCGTACCTGCCGGATTTAGTTTTTGATAAAGCTTCCGATCTGAATAACAAGCTAAAATTGGCCTGGCGACGTACTCCACCGTGACAGGTAATGCATTTTTTATTAAAAATCGGCTTGACCTCGGTATTAAAATCAATTTCCTTTTGATGAAATGTGATAACCAGTCCTGCAGTTAGAGTTATTAATAAAACTGGTATAAGTAGTGTTTTCTTTAACCTCATTTTCTATAGCTAAGCGTTTGAAAGTTAGGTAAAAAAACACAAATGCATGGCTTCTCAGGTTGGTAGATAGATTTTCCGATTTGGTCGCAAAATGGTTATAGGCTATTTGATTGGTCGGTATTTTGCACGAATGAGGGACGGATGGTATAAAAGAAGGTGGTTTACCTGGCTGATTCATATTCTGGCCTGGACATTACTTTTTTTTATGCCTGCCCTTTTAAGGCCTAATTTATCCAACACACATCCTGCTGTTCCAAATCTTTCCCACTACTTTTATCAATATTCGATTAATTTCTTAGCCTGGGTCATTCTATTTTACGTAAATGCATTTATACTTGTTCCGAAGTTCATCAATAAAAGGAAGTATGGAATGTATTTCCTTCTATTTGGGGGAATAATGATCGTATGTCTGGGAATTAATTATTTATCATTTCGTTTACTACTTCCCAATCTCCCCTATAGTATTAAAGGATTTGCATTATTCTTCTTTTTCCCCAGCCTGTTCTTTCTGGCAATGAGCACAGCGTATAAAATATTAAGTGACAGAACAATTGAAGAACAACAAGTAAAGGAAAAAGAAACAGAAAATCTTAAGACAGAGCTGTCTTTTTTAAGATCTCAAGTTAGTCCCCATTTCATGTTCAATATATTGAATAACATGGTTGCCCTGGCCAGAAAGAAATCTGACCTGCTTGAACCGTCGTTGATCAAATTATCGTCCTTATTAAGATATATGCTTTATGAAACGAGTACAGAAGAGGTTCCTCTTAATAAGGAAATCGAGTACCTGCAAAGCTATATTGACCTTCAACTTCAGCGATTCGGCAAAAATGTGGAAGTGCAGGTTTGTATGAAAGAAACAGACCGTAATTATTATTTAGAGCCGATGCTTTTGATCCCATTTGTTGAAAATGCATTCAAGCATGGCACAGGATTGATAGAAAATGCCTATATAAATATCAAGCTGTCTGTAAAGGATAATGAATTAAATTTCATAGTAAAGAACCGATATCTTCCTAAAGACGATGAAATAAAAGATAAATCATCAGGTATAGGATTATCTAATGTGAAAAGACGCTTAAATTTATTGTACGCCGGCAATCACACCCTTGAAATAATTAAAGAGAACGGAGAATTTATAGCGCGACTCAATCTTAAACTTCACTAATGCTGAAATGTATTGCCGTAGATGATGAACCACTTGCACTGGAGTTATTGGAAGATAACATCAGTAAGGTTCCCTACCTTCAGCTTGTTGCCAGTTTTAATAATCCAATCGACGCCTTAAAAACTTTGCAGGAAACTCCAGTAGATCTAATATTCCTTGATATACAAATGCCAGGATTAACAGGCTTGCAGATGATACAAACCATATCAAACAAACCAATGTTCATATTAGTAACGGCGTATGAAAAATATGCCCTGGATGGATATGACCTAAATGTGGTGGATTACCTGGTGAAACCAGTATCACTAGATCGCTTTATAAAAGCCTGTAATAAGGCCTTTGAAATTTTCCAATTAAAAAACAATCAGCAAGCATCTGCCAGAAAAGAAAAGCCTGCCTATATGTTCCTGAATGTAGATTATAGCCAGGTAAAAGTAATATTTGCAGATATTCTATATATAGAAGGATTAAAGGACTATATTAAAATACATCTTAAAAGTTCGAACAGGCCTCTTGTAGCGAGAATCAGCATTAAGGCAATGGAGGATATTTTGCCTTCGGATGAATTTTTAAGGGTACAAAAATCATATATAGTTTCCAATAATTCCATAACCTCAATCCGAAAGAACAGTGTATTTATTGGCGATGCAGAAATTCCGGTTGGGGAGAATTATAGGGGGGTGATGGAGAGGATAATAGGAGAAGGGAGAAGTTGACAAGTTGACAAGTTGACAAGGAATCGCTGATTTGGTGATCTCGGATCTATGATGGCGGATGATAATAAAAATTAATTTATCAATTATTTAAAATAGAAACAATGAAAGCTTTAAAAACAGGTTTACTAATTGTAAGTTCAGTCTTCTGCTTAATGGCCAAATCACAGACTGCCGATGAAATCATTAATAAGCATGTAGATGCTATCGGTGGTAAAGAAAAAGTAAATAATATTAAATCCATCCAGATAGAAAGTCTAATGTCTGTTATGGGAAATGATGCCCCTTCGACAACGACCATACTAAATGGGAAAGGATTTAAAAATGAGGTTGATTTTAATGGTCAAAAAATAATTCAGGTAGTAACAGATAAAGGTGGATGGATGATCAATCCAATGATGGGAGCAAGTGATCCGCAACCAATGACCGCTGATATGCTAAAAGGAGCCAGCTCACAAATATGGATAGCGGGACCGTTGGTTGATTATGCCGCTAAGGGAAATACTGTTGAATTAAAAGGAACAGAAAAAGTAGGTAATGTTGACGCTTATAAACTTTTAGTAACAACTCCGGATAAATCTACCAGCACTTATTATATCGATCCAACCAATTATTATGTACTAAAGGTTGTTCGAACTGTAAACATGGGCGGTACTGAAGGCGAAACTTCTGTTGTATTTAGTGATTTTCGTAAAACAGATTATGGATTTGTAGTTCCTTACGCTATGGAAACTACATTACCTCAAGGTTTTACAATGACATCTGCAGTTAAGAAAGTAGAAATTAACAAGGATGTTGATGAGAAGATATTTGATATGCCTAAATAAGTCAAAAGTCAAAAGTTAAAAGTTAAAAGTCCAGACTAAAAATATGCTTATGAAGAATTTGGTTATAGTAGTTGCATTATTTTTTGCAGTGAGCATAAATGCTCAGGAGAAGGGGCCGCAGTTGGGAAAGGCATCTGTGAAAGAAGTAATTGGTGCCATGACACTTGAAGAAAAAGCCCATATGGTAGTAGGTATGGGATTCAGAATGCCGGGATCGAGCGGTCCTGTAGTTGGCAGAACAGAGGATAAAGTTCCGGGAGCAGCAGGAACAACATTTGCGATTCCAAGATTAGGAATTCCGAAGCTTGTTCTGGCAGATGGTCCGGCAGGCGTTCGCATAGAACCTTACCGAAATAAGGATAGCTCAAGATCTTATTTTGCAACTGCCTGGCCTGTAGCTACTCTATTAGCTTCCACCTGGGATACGGCACTTGTAAGAAAAGCAGGAGCCGCCTTTGGTAATGAAATCCATAATTATGGAATTGATATCATACTTGCACCTGCACTTAATATTCATAGAAATCCCCTTGGAGGAAGAAACTTTGAGTATTATTCCGAAGATCCATTAGTTGCCGGTAGCATTGCTGCAGCCATGGTCAATGGAATTCAATCCAATGGTGTAGGAACTTCTATTAAACATTTTGCAGCTAATAACCAGGAAACGAACAGGAATACCATAAATACTTTTGTTAGCGAGCGGGCCCTAAGAGAGATATATTTAAAGGCGTTCCAGATTACTATTCAGAAAAGTAATCCGTGGACTGTAATGAGCTCGTACAATAAGATCAACGGCACTTATACATCTGAAGAACGTGATCTGCTGACGACAATTTTGCGAGACGAATGGCATTTTAAGGGATTTGTAATGACCGATTGGTTTGGCGGAAAGGATCCCATTGCACAAATGAATGCCGGAAACGATCTGCTTATGCCCGGAACACCACAGCAGGTAAAAAAAATAATGGATGCAGTTCAACATGATTCATTAGATATTAAAATGCTGGATCAAAATATAGAGCACATTCTGAATATTGTTGTACAATCGCCGGCATTTAAAAAATATGCGTATTCTGACAAGCCGGATCTTAAAGCACATGCTGCTATTTCGAGAAGGACTGCCTCTGAAGGAATTATTTTATTAAAAAATAATGGAGCGCTTCCTTTTAAAGTTAAAAAACTTGCCTTATTTGGAAATACTTCTTATGATCTTATAGCCGGAGGTACCGGAAGCGGCGATGTCCATAAAGCTTATACCGTTTCCCTGATTGAAGGGTTATCAAACGGAGGTTTTTCATTGGATAAGCCATTAAAAGAAAGCTATAGCAGTTATTTATCTGAAGCAAAAGCTAAAAGACCAAAACCCAGAAGCTTTTTTGAGCAACCCGCACCTATTGCTGAAATGAGTATAGATAAATCTCTTTTTGATACCAAAGCTTCAGAAGATGATGCAGCAATTATTGCTATTGGACGAAATGCGGGTGAAGGCGCTGACAGAAAGCTTGAAAATGATTATTATCTATCATTAGCTGAAAAAGAATTGATACAAAATGTTTCCAGTTCGTTCCATGCCAAGGGGAAAAAAGTAGTGGTACTATTGAATATAGGCGGAGTAATTGAAGTGGCTAGCTGGAGAGATATGGCCGATGGAATCGTTTTGGCCTGGCAACCCGGACTTGAAGCAGGAAATGTAATTACTGATATTTTAGATGGCAAGGTTAATCCATCAGGAAAACTTGCTACTACTTTTCCCATCGATTATAAAGATGTTCCATCCTCCTCCAGCTTTCCTGGTAAAGAGACGGGACCTGCAGTAGGTAATGGTCCATTTAAACAGGCACCAGCAGAAGTTTCTTATAATGAAGGCATTTATGTTGGTTACAGGTATTATACAACTTTCCAAGTAAAACCTGCCTATGAATTTGGCTTTGGATTATCATATACAAAATTTACATACTGTAATTTCAAGCTAAATTCATCCTTTTTTAATGGAAAGGTCACTGCAAGCATTACAGTAACGAATAGTGGTAGAGTATCAGGAAAGGAAATAATTCAACTTTATATTCAGGCGCCGGGAAAAACCATGGATAAGCCATCAGAAGAGCTGAAGGCTTTTGCTAAAACAGAATTACTTGCTCCGGGAAAATCCCAGACCATAACATTCAACATAAATGCTTCTGATCTTGCTTCGTTTGATACAGGAAGAACCTCATGGATAGCTGAACCAGGTGCTTATATTTTAAAAGTTGGCGCTTCGTCAGAAGATATCAAAAAGACTGGTTCATTCACTTTATCAAAAGAAATAATTGTAGAGAAAGATCATAAAGTATTGGTGCCGCAAGTGGAGCTACAGGAAATGAAAAAAAGCTTCTAAAATTCACGTTATACGAATTAAGATTTATAACTGAAAATAAACTAAGTAACTTACAGCTAAGCATGACCAATGCTAAAATGCTGTTTTCTTATATTATTTATCTGGCCCGGAAAGTTGATTGCACAAAACCAGGGTTGCAATCCTATTCTTGCCCTTACAGCTAGCCAGAATAATATCTGTCAAGGCACAGCTATCTCTATTCATGCAACCATTACGAACCAGGGATCCAATTCAGTTTACAAATGGGAAAGGAATCATAAAGATGCCCTTATCAATAACAATCCGGATTATTTAGGCGACAATTTCCATGATGGTGATATCATTTCATGTGAATATACCTGTCTGACAACATGCGGCAAAGACACCACGGTAACTTGCGAACCAATAATTATTCATGTACTAAATGATGTTACTCCCCTTATTTCAGTTGCTAATAATGATACTTTGATCTGTGAGGGCAATACTACTGTTTTTACTACAGAATCTTTTTATGGAAATGAAGTACCATCCTATCAATGGACGGTAAATGGAATTCCGGTTGGTACAAACAACCCAACATATATTACAGACTCAATTACAAATGGCTCTAAAGTACAATGTACATTAACTATTTCTGTGCCGTCATGCCCCGGGTCAAAATCTGCCAGTTCAATATTGACCATATATGTTTATCCGATGATACATCCAGCAATTAAAATAACACCCAGCAAAACTCAAATTTGCCGGGGTGAGGTAGTTGTTTTTACAGCAACAGCCAACGGAGGCGCCGCTCCAAATTTTAGCTGGGAGCTTAATGGTACGCCAACCGGAGATATTGGTCCCTCATTTTCAAGTAACCTGCTAAAAGATGGCGATTCTGTAAGTTGTACGATAACTATCGACCAGGACTCAAGGTGCCATACCACAACAAGCGCTCCATCAAATAAGGTTGGCATACATGTACATGATTATTTGGCACCTACCGTATCAATCACTTCATCCAACCTTGATGTTTGTGCCGGAACTCCAGTAACATTTTCGGCAATTGTTCAAAATGAAGGAGATTACATTTATTATCAATGGCAGGTTAATGGAAGCAATGTAACTAACAATTCACCCAATTTTGTAAATGACAATTTTAAGAATGGCGATAAAATCTCCTGTTCAATAAATACCAGCATCGCCGGCTGCTCCTTTCCGGGCATTGCACGTTCTAACGAAAAAATAGTAACCATAATGGAAGCCTCCAAAATATCATTTTCACCACCAGCAATAACTATAGAATCAGGAGAATCCGCTCAGTTAAATGCCAGTGCGTCGGGAAATATAGCATCATTTGCATGGACACCAGATGCGGCTTTAACTAATCCGC
This sequence comes from Flavisolibacter sp., assembly GCA_045805165.1. Lineage (GTDB taxonomy): Bacteria > Bacteroidota > Bacteroidia > Chitinophagales > Chitinophagaceae > Flavisolibacter. The sequence continues at coordinate 782 of JBJMLT010000127.1, read as the reverse complement.
AAACCCTAACACCAACTACCATACCATTGTTCAATGATACCAGTTACCAGCTTACTGTAATAAATACTGATGGATGCCTCTCCAAAAATGAAATAGTTATTAAGGTGTTGCATAAATTATATATGCCATCAGCATTTACGCCAAATAATGATGGAAAAAATGATGTATTCCGTATTCCGCCGGGAGCTTCAATTGATTTGCAGGATTTCTCTGTATTTGACCGTTGGGGGAATACGATCTTCAGAACCTCAACTATTTCCAAGGGTTGGGATGGAACCTATCTGAATAAAAAAATGGAAGCCGGAGCTTATGTGTATTTCATAAAAGGAGTTATAAATGGCAGAAAGACGATGGTAAAAGGAACAGTGCTACTTATCAGGTAGAAATGGGCAAAACTATTTACAAAAACTATTTTCAATTTACTATTTACGATTTACAATTTCTGAAGTATCATTTTATCATAATACAGGGAAGTGGATCTGTCAAATGGTCCACCAGAATATTATGATTAGTTATATTCAATCCACATCCTTGCAATCATTATTATAAACCTGAAAGACCTTATTTAAGTAGTCGGGTTCAGCTCTGATACCTTTTCTAATCTTTGATCTTTTGCTAATCATGTCTGATGCAATCGGACAATCCTTAACCAGTGCTCTTATTTCCGTTAAACTGGCTAATGGTATCATCTCTCCGTCGTCTCCTCTTTGGTAATAGTGGTATGAACGAATTGAAGAAGTTGACATACGCGTTGTAGTATTATATTCCGTTACAAGCACCTG